>NZ_JBFEFI010000037.1 GCF_040717535.1 Thalassoglobus sp. JC818 | reverse complement strand
CTCTACGGATTGGAAATTTAACTTGGATCAACTTCTTCTCTCCTCAATGCAGGGAATCTGGCATCGAATTTCAGAAACCACCCAGTTGCGGATTGGAGCGACTTAGGATGCATGTCTCGGCGGTAAGGGATCCGAATCGATGCAATCTAAATCTGAAGACATTGTCGAGAGATACATTCGAGCACGGAATCTGACTGAAGGCACTCGCTCCGAGTACATTGAAACAGCTCACAAGTGGAATACGTCGAACGGCGTTTCGCCGATCCAAGATCTCGATAAACGAACTGGGCGAGAGTTACTTGAGTGGGTTCACGAACATTCCATCGAGAATGGCGGCAAGAGTCCTGGACGTACAACGAACAAGGCCTGCGCACAACTGAGAGCGTT
>NZ_JBFEFI010000036.1 GCF_040717535.1 Thalassoglobus sp. JC818 | reverse complement strand
AATGTTGACCTGCTCGAATTCGTGGATGAATTAGATCTGTATCTTGCATACTTTATTCGAATTCGGATTGCCCCGTCCGGAAAGCAGGTAAATCCACCAGTGGGAATGCCGATTCACTTCGAGGCTTGCTGTTCCTACAATTGTGCTTATCGCAACAGCTGGAATCCCAATGAGCCAACACACGAAGCGGCGTCACAGGCTTTTCGCCCTGAACGCGATAGTTTCACTTGTTCTTGCATCAATCGCTTTGCTTTGGGCGGGAATTGATGCAAGTTACAATGAAGCTTGTTGGCTTGCTGCGGCTCGACTGAAATTGACAGATGCACTAGCCACTGGGACTGCGGCCACCTCGATGATGCAGTGGGGCATGCTGGGGCGTCGGGTGGCATTTGTTTATTGTGTATATGGGCTCGGCTTTATGGCTACAGTGGTGATGTCTATTGTAGTAAGTCGCCATTTCTCTCTCTCGCGATTATTGATTTGCATAGCAATAATCATGTTTTGGTTTCTACCAATTCTTGCTCGGAAGCAAATCGCCAAGTGGAGAACAATTTATCAAGTCAAGAGTGCGCTGCACGAATTTGAACAAGACGCTAG
>NZ_JBFEFI010000035.1 GCF_040717535.1 Thalassoglobus sp. JC818 | reverse complement strand
TGCTGTGTTGAAAACAAATGACGGCTTCGGATCTTTGGCTAACGCCTCAGGGCGTAGGCGAGGACTTTGAGGGCGGCTTCGACGAACAGGGCTTTCTCGCTTCTGGCTGAGAGTGCGGCACCTGTGGTTCGCTTCAATCCGCTCATGAATGATTCCACAAGCCAGCGTCTGCCGTATCCTTTTGTTTCGAGTTCTGTCCTGGTCATCTGTGAGCGGTACTCGCCATTCAGCTTACCGTCGCTGCGATGAACAGCTGGATTGATGATGCTTTCGGTTCGCCACTCTTCGCGACAAAAACGATGAACCCATTCCGCGTCATAGCCGGCATCTGCAAACAACCGTGTCGGTGTCGACGAGTTCGACGCCTTCGCCAAGACTTCACCAGCTTCGGACTTGTCGTTGCTTGGTCCCCAACTGATTGCTAATCCACTCGGCAAGAGCGAACCCGCCAACACGCAGACCGACACCTTGATAAATTTCTTGCGTTGCTTGCCGCTGCGAGTTTTGTAATGAGCACTCGCTGAGGTCGTTTCAAGCCCCGTGGAATCGATCGCTGCTTCGACTTCGCTCTGACCGAATTGCTGGACGATTTCGAAAATCATCGCGTCCACGATGTCCAACACTCCGCTGCGATCAGCAAACTTCTTTAGCGTCGAATAGTGTGGAATCCGCCGCAGTCCGAGGGCTTTTCGGAGGACGTCGGAAACCTCCAAAATTTCGACAACGCCGCGATAGGTCGTTTTGAGATAGGCTCGCAAAACCAGACACGTGACGAGTTGTTCCTGCGTGAACTTCTTGGGACTCTTCGCGTGCGAATACGGCTCGACATACTTGCGTCCAATCCGGAGCGACAGCTTTGCCACTTCCAACAACACATTCA
>NZ_JBFEFI010000034.1 GCF_040717535.1 Thalassoglobus sp. JC818 | reverse complement strand
CCAGTTTCAAAACCGTTTTAAGAGTATCATGACACAAGCGAGTTGAACAAATCCTTCGAAGAGGTGAGCGTGGTTTTCGTAGCGAACAACCAGTCTTCGAAAGTTCTGAAGCCAGGCGATCGTTCGCTCGACGATCCATCGTCTCTGCAGGCGACGAGCTTTTCGATTGTCTTGCGTCGGCTTCTTCTTGCGACCTTTGCGATGCTGGCAGATCAACTCCGAATCTCGATCCGCAAGATGCTCACGGAGCCAGTCCGCATCGGCAGCTTTGTCGTAAAGCAAACGCTCCGGCATCTGTTCACAGATACGGACGTCGAGAAGCGTTTCGATCGAACTGACTTCGGCGTGATTGGCAGCTGTGGTGAACGCAGACAGCGGAAGTCCCTGCCCGTCGACCATCAACATCAGCTTGGTTCCTTTGCCTCGCTTGGTCTTGCCAACGTCGAGACCCCCTTTTTTGCTGGCGAAAACGTGCCATCACCGATCGCCTCGGACCAGTCAATTCGGCGTCGTTTGTCCATCTGGCTGAGCAGTCGCTGCCAGGCTTTTTCCCAGACACCCGTTTCAGTCCATTCACGATGTCGACGCCAACATGTGACAGGACTGGGATACCGCTCTGGTAAATCTTTCCAACGGCAACCGTTCTTTAAAACAAAAATGACACCTTCCAGACAGGCTCGTGACGTCACTCGAGGCCGACCACCTTTGGGTGAAACCGGTGGATCAGGGAACAAATCCTCGATCAACGCCCATTGGTATTCAGAAATGAAGGGTTTCGGGGCCGTCCTGGACCCTGTCTTGTTCGACCGACGTTGTGTCGGCCACATCGACAGGGAAATGACCATTGCAAATGTCTCCTTTCGAAAGAAGACAAGTGCAACCACCTTACCAATCAAACACTAATTTCACGTTTTGAAACTGC
>NZ_JBFEFI010000033.1 GCF_040717535.1 Thalassoglobus sp. JC818 | reverse complement strand
TAGAGGACCTTTCAAAACCGGGATCTAATGAATTTTTCTGGCAAGCAGTTTGCATGGTGGTGTGAGTGAAAGGAGACACTCATGATCATCACCCTGTTTGGCAGGTCGGCAAAACGTCGGCCCAATACAACAGGGTCCAGGACGGCACCCAAACCGCAACTTTCTGATTCACAATGGATTCTGATTGCAGACCTGTTTCCGCATCCGCCTGTTTCACCGCTGGGAGGACGCCCCAGGATTCCGCCCCGAGAGTGTTTAGAGGGAATTCTGTGGGTGCTCAGAACAGGCTGTCCTTGGCAAGATTTACCAGAGCGATACCCCAGTCCTGCAACGTGCTGGCGTCGTCTGGATGAATGGACTCGGTCAGGTGTCTTCGCCAAAGCCTGGCATCGCTTGCTCGGCAAACTCGATTCGCTCAAACAGATTCGCTGGGAAGAATGCATGGCCGACGCCACGTTTTCGCCAGCAAAAAAAGGGGGGACAGCGTTGGCCTGACCAAGAAAGGCAAAGGAACCAAGATCGGTCTGATGGTCGATGGCGACGGGTTGCCGCTGTCGACTGTCATTGCTGGGGCGAACGTGGCGGAAGTCCACATGGTCGAGACACTCGTTGAGACGTCTCTGGACGAGCGATTTCCTGAGCGATTGATTTATGACAAAGCAGCCGATGCCGACTGGTTGCGTGACCATCTCGCCGAACATGCTGTGGAGTTGATCTGTCCGCATCGCAAAAACCGCAAGTCCAGTCCTCGACAAGATGGCAGACCGCTCAGACGCTATCGGCGACGCTGGATCGTGGAACGCACCATCTCCTGGCTGCAATCCCGACGTCGGGTTGTCACACGCTACGAATATCACGATGACCTCTTCAACGGCCTCGTCCAACTCGCCTGCCTTGTCATCACCTTGAAGTGGTTTTGAAAGGCGCT
>NZ_JBFEFI010000032.1 GCF_040717535.1 Thalassoglobus sp. JC818 | reverse complement strand
AAGCGGTCTCAAAACCGTTTGAGCAGTGTAAATGCACATCCGAGGATAACGAAACCTTCGTAGAGAAAATCATGGCGTTCCCAGCGTGTGACAATCCGGCGGTAGTTGTGCAGCCAGGCGATGGTGCGTTCCACGATCCATCTTCGTCGGTAGCGTCTGAGCTTGCGACCATCTTGCAGCGGGGGACTGACGCGGTCCTTCTTGTGAGGGCAGATCAAGTCAATATCTCTCGCTGCCAGTCGCAGACGAAGCTTGTCGCTGTCGGCCGCCTTGTCGTAAATGACACGCTCGGGTTGTCGATTTTGCAATGCCAGTTTGTCCAGCAGCGGTTCGATCAAAATGACTTCGTTGCGGTTGGCCGATTCTGTGTCGATGCCAATGGGAATTCCATTCGCGTCGACACAGATCATCACTTTTGTCCCCTTCCCACGACGAGTTGGGCCAATACTTTGCCCCCTTTTTTACCTGACGAAAACGTTCCGTCGGCAAATGTCTCGGAAAGATCAATTGGCTGGCGAGAGTCGGTCAGTTCAAGCAAACGTTGCCACACTTTCAGGAGACGACCATCTTTGGTCCATTCGACAAAACGTCGATGGCAGGTGGCTTTGGAGGGATATTCTTTTGGTAAATCTTTCCATCGAGCCCCGGTCACCAGCACCCACAAAACACCTTCCAAACAGTCCCGTGGATGGGCTTTGGGACGGCCTCCTTTGGAAGTGGGTGGCGTCCACCGAAACAAACCCGAGATGAACGCCCATTGTTTATCAGTCAAAGTGACTGTGCGATCCGTCCTGGACGCTGAAGTTAAGGAAGCCCGTTTCCGTTTGGGCCACCAGATCAGCGTCAATTCCATGAGAGAATCTCCTTTCAGAGAATCTCTCATGCAACTCTAAGACCAATCAAACACACACTTTGAAGTTTTGAGACTACTT
>NZ_JBFEFI010000031.1 GCF_040717535.1 Thalassoglobus sp. JC818 | reverse complement strand
CATGCGGCCGTTTCTTTTTGCTCTGATTGGAGATACGACGTTGGTGGCAGAATCGGTTGCGACTTCGTGCGAGGCATGACTTGATCAGACGGCATCACTGGTGGCATCACTTTTGTGGCGTGTTCCCAATATGCATCCGTTGTTTGCAGGTATTGTTCCATCGCGACATCACCAGTATTTCCCATCCAGCGGCAGACAACATGTTGCGGAAACCGGTCAGCGGGTTCTGTTTGCCGGGTTGCTCGCAGATTGCGCCACAGCTGCGGCCAGAGTTCGCATCCAGCCTTCTTGATGATTTTCTCAAATCGCGTTCGCAGATTTGCGTTTGCCCAGCCTGCGCCGCTCTTCAAGATTGGCGGTCGATGGCGGCTGATGACAAGTTCACCTCCCGGATCGGCAGCATCCCAGGCCGAATCCAGATAGGGGCGTAGTTCACCGAAGATAGGAACGTCGCGAGTCTCGTGTCCTTCAATATGCTCCAATTTGCGACACGGGACTTTCATTCGAACCTGCTCGAAGTCGATATGCGACCACTTCAAGCTGAGAGCTTCCGATGGAACGCGGAGTCCTCCAAATCGACTTAGGGCGATCAGGCAGCGCCACTCATCATCAGGGCAAAAATCCATGATGCGGAGAATTTCTGTCCGCTCGATGAACCTCTGTCGCGAACGATTGTTCCGGCTCATCACGTTCTTCAGCTTCGATCGAATGCCTTGGAACGGGTTCTTTTCGATGAGTCCATATTCCACTGCTTCCGAGAAGATCGTTCTTACCAGACTCACACGTCGATCGATTGTTGTTCGGGCATACCCCTCTTTAGAGAGGTATCTTGCAAAGGCGACAAAGTGACCAGTAGTTACGTCGTTCAATGATAAACTCGTGTCGAAGAACTTTTGCAGATTCGTAGTGACTTGTTGGGAGACGAGGATCGTCGATTG
>NZ_JBFEFI010000030.1 GCF_040717535.1 Thalassoglobus sp. JC818 | reverse complement strand
ACTGGCTCTAGTGGACGAATCCTCCGAAGAGGTGAGCATGGTACTAGTGGCGGATGAGGAGTTGTCGCCACTTGTGGTACTAGCTGATGGTCCGTTCGATTTTCCATCGGTGGCTTAGTCGTAAAGCAGCGGCTCAGACCAAACTTCAGCGCAACCCGCTTCATCGAGTGCTTCAATTGCGTACACTCTAGGAAACTGTGCTGAACTCGTGAACGCCGGGATGGAGGTTCCCCTGGGCATCAGCTTGGTGCCGTTTCCCTGTTTCGTTGTACTAACGTCAACGCTTTTTTTGGGCAGGCGAAATTGTGCCTTCACTTAATTGCCGTCACCCATTGCCTGCGACCAGTTGAGCAACTGTGTGCGATCCATGTGCTTGAATAGTCTTTCTCAAGCCTTGACGTTCAGGCTTGCTTCTGTCCAATTAAGATGCGGACGCCAACGAGTACAAGGACATGGGTATTGGATCTGGAAAATCTCTCTAATGTAAACTTGTTTTGAAGATGCAGAGAATCTCCTCCGAGCAGGCTCGTGCATCAACACGGGGACGCTCTCTCAGCGGAGACAGACGTCGTCTTCGAACAAGTCTTTGATAAAATCCCACTGGGAATCCGTAAGGGAAGCATTTGAGACCGTCCTGGTCCCTGCCTTATTGGACTGCTGTGTTCGCGGCTACATCAACAGGATCATTGTCGTGCGAGTTCCTACTCGACACACACAGCACGCCCCATTGCCAATCAACTAAAATCGGATTTTGAGATGTGCTCTAATCACTTCTTCGTGTAGTGCTTGTCAAATTCTTTGAGGATATTAGTGCTATAGAACTTCTTTTTAGTGCTCTGGGGGTTTGATGGATCGAGCAGACGCACTTTGCAGAGCTTCTCATCCATTTCCAATTCCTTTTTAAGCTCGTAGAATTTACTGTTCTGAGTGAAGTCTGAATACCGTTCTTGGAGCTTCTCTAGAGGCAGTTT
>NZ_JBFEFI010000028.1 GCF_040717535.1 Thalassoglobus sp. JC818 | reverse complement strand
CTAGCAAGCGTCGCTCTTTAACGTTTGATGAAGTGAAACATCGGATATGAATGGTCCGTTGCTGCTACACCCGAGTAGGAACGTACTTGTCCAGAACTGTCTCCGCGACGCGACGAGCGATGGTGCAAACATCACAATCGGGAGCCACTTGCTGAGTGATCAGAGCCCCTTCAATGATCATATCAATCTCTTGAGCTACGACTAATGCATCCGTTGCGCCTGCGCGCTCGGCAAGGTCCTGCAGAAGTGCAACACCATCGGCCTTCGCCTTTCGGGCAGATTGATGTGCCGGATGGTGCGGTTGCGGAAACTCGACGGCGGCATTGATGTAGATGCAGCCTCGGTAGTCGGGGTCGTGGATGATATCGTACATAACGTCGAACATCGCGAGGATCTGGCCGCGTGGGTCGGAACCGGCGACGCGTTCAATGCGATCTCGGATCTCACTACTCCACCAGCGATGATGTTCATCGATCACCGCGACGATCAAGTCATCTTTACTTTCGAAGTGGTTATAGAAGGTCTGCTTCGAGCACCCCACTTCGTTGAGCAGACGATCGAGACCAACTGACAGGAAGCCTTCGCGATAGAAAACTTCGTGTCCGGCTTGAATTAGCTTTTCGCGCGTTGTCAGTGTGGGCAACACAGCATTCCCCGCAGAATTGCGTCTGAGCCAACAACATTCTTGACCCGAGTTCAAGTGAAATAGACCAACAGTCAATCGGATTTGACCAGAAGTAAACTGTTGCTGATCAAAACGACCCTTATGCTTTTCGCAACTCCCCGACGGCTGGGGAATCGTTCGCACAAAAGAGCCAATTGACTTTACCACGAAGAATCGCAATCGCCAAGGAGTTTGAGATGTCCGCACCCACGATCACCACAGCTTTACCCTCTTGCCCATCAACAACAAGCAAATTCGATTGTGAACGCCACAGTGCTTTTGGAGAGCGGGTGGTTCGTATGCTCAATGAGTCTGCACTGACGTTCATGTTGAGTATCGGCCATCGATCGGGGCTTTTCGACACTCTACGACGCCTGAACCGTCCGTTAACGTCACTTGAGATTGCAGACGAATCGGGCCTTGACGAACGCTACGTTCGCGAATGGCTCGGGGCAATGGTGACTGGCCGCGTCATGGACTACGACTCCACATCACGAAGTTACTACCTGCCGCCGGAGCACGCTGAATGGCTCACTCGTGAAGCGACTCCCAATAACCTGGCGGGCATCATGCAATTCATGTCCATCTTCGGAAAAGTTGAGGACGATGTGCTGGAGTGCTTCAAAAACGGTGGTGGCGTTCCTTACGAGAAGTTCGATCGATTCCATGAAGTGATGGCCGAAGAGTCATTTCAGACAGTCGTGGCCGCACTTGATGCACACATTCTACCACTAGCCGATAGACTCGTTGAAGATCTCGAACGAGGTGTCGAAGCGGCAGACATCGGCTGCGGTCGAGGTCTTGCACTAATGCACATGGCACAACGCTTTCCTGACTCTCGATTTACTGGCTACGACTTTTCTAAAGAAGCGATCGCTTGGGCGGATTCTGAAGTTGTAAAACGCGATCTTCAAAACATTCACTTCGAAGTCTGCGACGCGGCACAACTTAAAGATAAACACAGATTCGACGTCATCTTTGTTTTTGATGCGATCCACGATCAGATCGATCCCCATGCGATGCTTGTCGGAATCCACGATTCTCTCACTGAGAACGGACTGCTGCTTGCCCAGGACATTCGGACATCGAGTGATGTGGAGAACAACCTCGACCATCAGGTAGCACCGTTCCTATACACAATTTCGACGATGCACTGTATGACCGTTTCACTCGCACATGGCGGTTGCGGATTGGGAACGTGCTGGGGCGAAGAACTTGCTCTGCGGATGTTTGAAGAGGCTGGTTTCACAAACGTTGCCGTTCACGCGTTGGACCATGACTTCATGAACAACTACTACATCTGCCGGAGGAAGTAATCGTACACTCAATTTCGAGGTATTAGTGCAAGTAAACTTAGATGTTTGGCAAACCCCCGGATTGTTGTTGACTCTGGCGTGCTTGAGGAGCTGTCAATTGGTTTGTTCCGAAGTCCGCCAGAGGCCCGACTATTCCGGTCGTTCTCGGGGTACACCACGTTGAGCGTTCCCAGACTCGTGTGTGTTTCTAAGGGCTGACTCTATTTTCGAAGGAGCTCGGGAATAACTTTTCAGAAGTCGACTGGTTCCCCACAGCTATCAAATGAAAGTAGAGGTGTGAT
>NZ_JBFEFI010000027.1 GCF_040717535.1 Thalassoglobus sp. JC818 | reverse complement strand
CTACTGTGATTGCGTGGCGACAAAGATGAGACAAGATAAAGAATAGATGAAGATTTCGTCTGTCTGTTGCGATCTACGAATTGGAATGATCATAATCCTGACCGCTTAAGATAGCGCACAATTCACTCGACATTTCGAGTAGGCTTCGCTTTTTTCATTTCTCCAACCGATCGCATTTGAGCCAGTAAGAACGATGTCAAACCGTGAGGGCCGTGACGAGACGGATTCCGATGATAGTGTTTGCCGTATCCAGCCACCCGATCCTCCTCCGGTCGAATCTGCGAACGATATCGAACCAGAAGATGTCGACATACTCGACGACGACAACTTGGGAAGCCTTGCTCAATCGGCGAGAAGCAACCATCTTAAGAACGCTCGAATCATGATGTACGTCCTTGGTACACTCATGCTGATCGTTAGTGTCACCCAATTCTTCATCGCAGAATTGATCGTGGACAATCAGATCAAGCTGGAACTCGCTAACATTAGCGGACGAGGGGTCGACATCGATCAGCAAAGAGTCCAACGCATCAGGGAAGAGACTGTCACTTTGACGAAAGTCGTGTCAGTCATCTCGTCAATTGCTGGCGTCATCCTTTTGGTCCTTGGATACCAGGTTTACAATTATCCGGTCCCGTGCACTGTGCTCGCACTCGTTTTATACCTGGGGGGCAAGCAGTGTCCACAATACTTGATCCGACCACTCTTACCCAGGAGGTTGTTATTAGGATCATCATTATTGTAGCCTTGATCAGCGCCATTAAGGCTGCGATCACTCACGAGCAGGAACGGGCAGTTTCGATATGATCGAGCCATCTTCGGATCAGCCCGATGGCGAAGCTTGGAATCCGGAAGTCAAGACGTAATTCGAATGTCGACGATCTCGCAAGTTTATCTGGTCTCCGTAGTACGCTGCCCATTCTGTCATACTACAAATCCTCTTATCACGCGGGCATCAACTTCGAACGAACTCCGTGAAAAGCGACTTTAGCGAAATCCATTAATTGTGATCATTGGCTGCTATGCATGCCTGTTATTCACGAACGTCGCCTTGGGAATCATTTCGGTACTCGCGACGGAAGTCACGCTTTTCGCAATCGTTGCTCTCAGCGAAATCGTATCGACTATTGCTATTCTCTTTGCCATGTGGCAAGCGACAGTAATACCGGAGCGCGAGGACCGTTCAGGATCTGGGAACGTCTGGATTCTGGCTCCTCTACTATTGGGCGCCGCTGCCGGAGTGAACTTCACTTACCATTTTTTCATTCACTTAATGGGTATGTATTACATCGATGACGGTTTGCTGACTGAAATAGGAAATCCCTGGCTCTCAGTTTTCATTATTTGCGTTCAGCCTGCCATTTTCGAAGAGCTTTACTTTCATGGCGTCGTGTGGAACGGGATGCATCAGTAAATGGGTATTGGTTCAACGCTCTTGGTGACGTCTTTCATGTTGAGTTTCGCGCATTTCGGGGTTCCTTTGAGCATCCCGATTCTCATCGTCGTCGGTTTGATTCTGGGAATCGCCCGGTCGAAGAGTGGTGGGCTGCTACTTCCGATGATCATCCACTTCTTTCACAATCTCTTGGTCATCTCAATCGAGCAACTCAGTTTCTAAAGACAGGGAGTTCAATGGACCGTTTTCAAGTGCCCGGACGAATCTCAAAAACCGCACTGTTCCTAGCGGCCTGCGGCCTGATCTTCGTCGCAATTGGAATCATCTTCCGTGAATCGAACTGGTTTGTCGCGTCCATTTTGCCCTGGACGCTCTTTGCATTTCTGCTCTCAACCTATTCGCCGGGCCAAGTCATTTCTTTCGAGGACGATGCTCTGAAATTCGATGACGGGCGAGAAATCCCGTATGAAGACATTCAAGGTATATCGATTGGAACGCGAATTCCCGGTCACCGCTCCGAAACTTTCCCTAGCGGACCAATGAGAATCTCTCATCGCCAGGGAATTGAAACGCTGAAAGGTTTACCTCGCAAAGAGGCAGCCCAGGTTTACCATCAACTCATCGATCGTATCCCAACGACTGGATCGGACAGTGTCGCCGAACCACTTGTAGGACGACTGCAACGCGACCGAGAGACCTTCGACAGCGAACTTGTTTCTTCTTACTGCGCTCGACAGTCGAGAGATCTCGATGGCAACGATCTCCGTCTTGCTACTTACACAATCATCGTCGCGACAATCGCAATGGGACTCAGTTTGTACTTCGAAGAATCGGCATGGATCGTGCGCTTGGTCGGGGTAGTTATCATCTGCCTGATTTGTTTCATAGGGTCGACGACAAAACCGAGTTTGATCAAGAATGCGGAACGATCTTCGCTGGTAATTTCTCCACGAGGTCTTGCGCTCCTGCAGGGTCCCTTGGTAGGCCAAATCAAGTGGGAAGAAATTCGCGAAGTTTCCTGCAAACCTTCAACCATGGGATATTACCCCATCCCTGCCATCACGATCTTAGTCCCGGGTGCGCGAATCCAGATCAATGACGTCTACGATCGACCACTCGGCATTATCTACGAACGTATTCAGACGTTCTGGGAAGACGACTAGAACTCACTGCTCATTCGACATTCTTACAACGACTTCGTTTTCCTCGGATTGGCCGGGGCTTCGCACTCCTGAACGCATTTGACTTCCCACCCAAGTGAGCAACAAAGCTGGATTTGGTCTTGTCTACTTCATCGACCTCGCCACCTACGTTGTAGCTACTAAACCAAGTTGCTCTTCCCGTCCACTCGCCTAAGCGGTCTCACTCAATTCCAAAGCTAAGATTGCTCGGGCGAAACAGTGTCAATCAATCTTGAAAGTTCTCTAAAACGTGGCAACAAAGTAGATCATGACAGCCACATACGCACTTCCAGCCAAGAGTGCAACTGGCCGAACCCAGGGCCTGATATTCCGATTGGTGTCGTAGATGACAAACCGAAACGGATCCTTTTCACCCAAGCACCATCTGTCAGCGCTCGTCGTGTCACGTTCTTCCACGAAGAGCAAACCGATGACAATGACGGTCACAGGCCCACAAGAGACCACAAAGAACAAAAACTTTTCTAACAGCACATTGTTCAAAGACCCGATGACCATTGACCTCCCCTTCCTTAAGCGAATCGTAACTCCTGTCCCTTCGATCGCGATAAGTACGTCCTCACTCCGCCATTCACCATTTCTTGAAGCTCCTAGAGTCGCTGGTTCTGGTAATCGCTGTTGAATCATGCACGATCCCCCAAAAGAACAGGCTCGCACATCGGCCACTGCCTTACTACCAATGAATCTCGATTTTGTCAGGCAGGCAGTCTTCGACTTTCCGCATGTCAGATTCCGACAAATCAAGATCCCTGGCATACAGATCAATTAATGAAGGAGATTCGCTGAGTAACCAAAGATCGTCGGGAGCAACATCGCACCCATCGATGGCAAGAAGCTTCAATGATGCTTCTTTGCTCAATGCGCGAATGGAGTTTGGAGTCAATGTCGTGTCATTTACGAGAAGTTCTACAAATTCGAGGTGCTCAACCAAGTAGAGTATCTCCTCTTCACTCATTTTGACATAACTCAAATTCAGCCGATCCAGGCGTAGAACCTGCAAAGTATCACACAACTCCCGAACAACGCTCACCCCATCACCGGAATGAAACGTTGACTCTTGCCCACTCCATTCTTTGCCTGGAACGAAGACCTGCAGGCCAACGTTAATTCTTCCGAAGTACGGATCGTTGTACGCATCGATATACCCTCCTTACTTCTCAAGAGTGTCTATGGCCGCATTGACGCGACGTATATGGACAAGGAGAACCGACATGCACCCAGCAACAACCAGAAGAATGCCTATCCAAGGCAGAAGTCTGGTGATGCGATGACCGCTTCGAAGTCTCGACACGATTTCACCCGCTAGTTCTAGTTCGCCCGACATCTCTATCCGAACTGGTATTTTTCACTTTCCGAGCATCCATGCTAGCAGCGATTACATTGGCGACCATCCGAGGCCATTCTTCGTGCGAACAGTTTGTAGAGTTTCA
>NZ_JBFEFI010000026.1 GCF_040717535.1 Thalassoglobus sp. JC818 | reverse complement strand
CTAGGACATCAGATGAATTCAAGTGTTAGCTAATTCTAACCGAATTTTCCTGCGTATTTAATTTACAAGCTTTCTCCATTTCTTGACACTGTTGTCGCTTCAGTGAGGTTGTTCTTCTTCAGTGTCTGCTTTCTTCTCGATCAACTTCGGAAGTTCGTACTCTGCATGAATTTCGCTGTGTCCGTTTTTGATGAATCGGCTGACGAGTTTGGCGTGTTCCTGAACCAGCATCACAACGTACGGATCATCGGATCGGTACGAAGCTTTCACACCTTTCTCAGTCTCTTCGTATTCTAAAGTGTATTTGTCTGCATTTTTGATCAGGCCGACGAAGACGGGATGAAAGGTCATTGGGGGAAGTGGTTGGTTCATCAGCACGCGACTGTCCATATTGGGGACGTGGTCCTGAAGCAGTGCAGTGATCTTTTCATCATCTGATTCGGTCAAAGCGTCTGCACCATTGGGCAACATCTTGAGCGTGCGACGGATCTTACTTCGGTCAGCGAACATGGAGTGGATCGTCGTCATGTCAGATCGGAATCCACCCGCTCCAGCTCCACCGGATCCACGCCCTCCGCGAAAACCTGGTCCGTTGCCCTGTGCCACTTCGAGCCGTTGCTTGTGGTGGTTGTCGGCATTGTCATCGTTCGATTTGGGCGATGCGTCAGGATCGCTGTTTCGACTTGTTGTCGAGTCGGCGACCGACTTGCTGTCGCTTTGAGTGACTTCCTGAGAACAAGCGACGGCTGCTAGCGAGAGTGTCGTGATACACAAAACGATGGTACGCATTGTTTGATCCCTTGCTTGCTGAGAAAAAATTGAGAGGAGCGAGTTACATCTAGTCGATCTTCGAGTACGAGTTTTCGGTGAGAACTTTGGGTTCGGGGTGACAGAGCCAGAAAAGGCCGGGACGAATCAGAAACTCGGCGAACGTGGCTGTAATCAGGCCACCGAGGATCACAGTGGCGACGGGGAACAGAATTTCCTTGCCCGGAAGGTGACCTCCGATAACGAGTGGCACCAGTCCGAGTCCCGTTGTCAGGGCTGTCATCAAAACGGGAGCCAGTCGATCGAGGCTTCCGCTGATAATGATATCTTCGCTAATTTGTAGCTCTTCCATTTGCTCGATATAGGTTGAAATCAAAAGCAAGCCGTTACGTGCTGCGATTCCACCTAGCGATATGAAGCCCACCATCGCTGCGACCGAGAAAGTCTGACCGGTGAAATACAGTGCAAAGATCCCGCCGACGAAAGCAGCCGGAACGGCGATAAGCAGTTGAAAAACAATGTTAAAAGAGTTGTAAGTCGAATAGAGGACAACGACGACAGCAATGAGCGCGAGTCCGCTGAGCCAGAGAATGCGTGAGTTCGCCTGCTGCTGCGCCTCAAATTGTCCGGCGTAAGTCACGAAGTATCCTTCGGGTAACTTAATGTCACTTGCGATCTTGTCTTTGATTTCGCCGACCACGCTGCCGACATCGCGCCCCATGGTGTTGACGCGAATGACGATTCTTCGTCGTCCATCATCGCGGTTGATCGTGTTCGGTCCGGCAGCCTCGTACACATTCGCGACGGCACTCAGCGGAATGATTTTTCTGTTGGGAAGTTCCATCGGCATACGGTGAAGGTTATCGAGGTCTCGACGTTGCGATTCTGCGAGTCGCAGTACAATGTCGAACGAACGTTGGCCGTCGATCATTTGTGAAACTTCCTGTCCATGGATCGCTGTTTCAATGAAGTGATTGACGGCGTGAGAATTTGCACCATAGTGCGCGAGCATGTCGTGTTTTAGATCGACGCGAAACTGCGGCGTTGGCTGTTGTTGTTCGACGATTGGGGGAGCAATGCGGTCGATCGATTCGATGGCTTCCTTGATGTGTTCAGCTTCTTCACGCAACACTTCCAGGTCGTCGCCATAGAGTTTGATCGCGATTTGAGCAGTCACCCCTGAAAGCATATGGCTGATCAGGTGAGCGATCGGTTGCTCAACTTCTGTTTCGACTCCGGGAACATGTTCCACCGCTTCGTGTAGGGCTTCGATCACTTCTTCCCGTGACAGACCGCTGTCTGGATTGAGCGTAATAACGTATTCCGAAGTGTTCACGCCCATGACGTGCTCATCTTGTTCAGCGCGTCCTGTACGGCAGGTAAACCAGAGGAGAGGGGCAGTGGGGTTTTCGTCGGTAGCGACAAGTTTCTGCAAATTCTGGTCAGCCATATGGCTTAGTTCTCGACTGACATCCAGCGATGTTCCCGGCGGCGCGAACAAGTTGACTTGTGCCGCTCCTTCATCAAATGGCGGAAGGAAATCGCGACCCATTGAATACGCGATCATGCCTCCCACGACGCAGCTTGCACCGAGAGCGGTCAGAGAGAAAGTGAGTCCAGAGGGTTTCATGCTGAAGCGAATCGCAGGTCGGAACATTGCTTTGAGCAAACGCAGGATGAATCCGTCTTTCTCCCTCGTGGTGACCTTCGCATTCGGTAGTAAGTAGTAGGACAGGACCGGTGTGACGGTTAGAGAGACAATCGTCGAGGCACAGATCGAAACGATGTAAGCAATGCCAAGCGGCGTGAACAGTCGTCCTTCCATGCCTGTCAAAGCAAACAAGGGGGCGAAGACGATTACTACCAGGACTGTGCTGACAATGATTGCGTTTCGAACTTCGACACTTGCATTGAAAATCACCTTGATGACTGATTGGGGTGATTCAGACTTCGCGTTCTGCTTCAGTCGACGGAAGATGTTTTCGACATCGACGATCGCATCATCGACCAGTTCACCGAGTGCCACCGCTAGGCCGCCCAGAGTCATGACATTGATCGAAAGTCCAAGCCATCGAAACACAAGGGCGGTGACGAGAACTGACAGGGGAATCGCTGTCAGTGTGATGAAGGTCGTACGAAAGTTGAACAGGAACAAAAACAGAACGATGACAACTAAGACAGCCCCGTCTCGAAGAGCATCAATGACGTTGTGCACGCTGTGATCGATGAACTCTCGCTGTTCGTAAGTCGTCTGTAGCCGAACATCTGACGGGAGTGAAGGTTCCAGTTCAATCAAAGCCTCGCGAATTGCTTCGGTGACTAATCTTGTGTCGGCCTTCGGTTGTTTTTGAATTGTCAACACGACGGCAGGACGACCGTTGACGGAAGAGTCTCCGCGTTTTGTTTGCGCCACTTCGTCAATGGTTGCAACATGTCCCAGTAGCAGAGGTCGGTCGCCATCATCACGGATCACGGTATTGCGAATTTCCTCTTCCGTCTCAAAACGGCCGATCCCGCGTATCAGAAGTTCCTTTCCATCACGTGCCATGAATCCACCTGTCACGTTGTTGTTGCTTGCTCGCAAAGCCTCCTCAACATCGGACAAATTGACTTCGAAGTGATGCAGCTTGTGGCGATCGACGAGAACGTGGTACTGCTTGCGTTCACCGCCCATCGTGATCACTTGAGAGACGCCGGGGATCTTTCTTAGACGTTGACGCACAACCCAATCGGCCAGTGTTCGTAGTTCCATCGGGGAAGTTGTTCCGTCTTCACTCCACATCCCGACCAGCACGATCTGCCCCAGCAAGGAAGATCGCGGCCCCATCTGTGGTGTTACGTCGTCTGGAAGCTGGTCTGAGACGAGCGACATGCGTTCCTGAACAATCTGCCGCGCTGTCTGAACGTCGGTGCCCCAGTCGAATTCGACGTTGATGACAGACAATCCAATGTCTGACGAACTTCGCACTGCGATGACACCAGCTGCGCCGTTGATCGTGGCTTCCAGCGGAAATGTGACTCGTTGCTCCACTTCCTCTGGTGCCAGTCCTTCACATTCGGTGACGATGACGACGCGTGGTCGAGTCAGATTCGGAAGCACGTCGATGGGCAGTGTCGCGGTGACCATGCTGCCAGCAACAAGGACTGCGATCGCTCCACAGAGAATGATCAAGCGGTTTTGCAGAGCAAATTGAATGATGTGATTGAGCATGACGTTGCACTGAGTGAGATGACGAGGAAGAGCGAGTAGCCGAGAATTAGTGATCGTGGTGATGATGATGTCCGCCACCGCCGCCCGCTTGCATTTTCATCGCGAGATACAGCTTGTAGGCATGGTTCAAGGCAATCCGTTCGTCATCGTGCAGTTGCCCATCGTGCGCGATCACTACGTCTTTGTCGTCTCGGTGGAGCAGTCGAACAGGTACTGGCTCAAGTTCGATGAAGACTTCATGTTCATGGTCGTCGTCGTGGTCAGCAGAATGTTCATCAGTGGCTTGTTCGGCCTCATCATGATCTTCATCGTGATGATGTTCCGCGAAGACGAAGACGTTCGGACCGTCGATCACGGCCGCATCGATGGGCAGGATGATCTGATTTTCCCAACGCTCGACAGGCAGTCGCAGGTGCAAACGCTGTCCCGGGCGAAATCTCCATTGCTCGAATTGATGTCCTTCGTCGACCAAATTCTGCGTGACTTCGTTGGGAAGCTCCATGAAGAATCGGACTGTTTGCGATGCTTCATCAACATGGTTGTCCACACGTAACAATTCCAGCTGCAGCGGCGTCGTGTCTGATGCTCCGTGAGAATCAACAGCGGTTTCAGCTGCAATCATCCATCTTTCGTGGGCAATTCGTTTCAGCACCGGAAGATCAACTTCGAACGCAGTTCCTTCAACATATAGTTTCTCGTGGTAGGCAACTGTGCAAAGTGACTCGCCTCTTGTGATCGACTTGCCGGGGTGAACAAGCAGGTTCTCAATCGAATAGCCGGTCGCCGTGCATTGCGTGTCTTGTGATTCGCGAACGAACTTTGGTGCAAAGACGGAAAGCGTTGAAGCCAACGTCCGGTCGCGCTGCAGTCTTTCGATTTGGTCTTCCGGCATGCCACGTCCGCGCAACTCTTGCAGCGATGTTGCCTGCTTGGCGACAAGCTGTTTGACCGCGTATTCCAGTTCTCGCTTCTTCGCTCCTGAGACTGCACCGGAATCGAACAATGGAGCGAGCCGCTCGATTTCCTGCTGAGCGACTTCGACCTGTGTAAGTGTTTCGAGGTACTTGGCCTGCGCTGCCAACAAAGCTTCGTCGGTCAGACGAATTTCAAACAGTGGCGATTCCATCGGAACATTTTCTCCGGGAATCACGCTGACGGATTCAATCACGCCAGCCACTGGAGCCGAGACCGCCAGATCACTTCGACCAGGAATCTCAACGACTTTTCCCGGCACCAGAATCGACTTCCAGTAGTCCCCGGTCTCTGGATGACCTAGTCGAAGACTCAAGTTCTCAAATGCTTGCTTGGAGAGAGCGACATGATCTTCCTCTTCATGACCGTCGTGGTCCTCGCTTTCAACATGATCCAACTCGTGGTGATCATCGTCGTCGTGTAAGTCGGTAGCTGTCGGAAAAACTTGCGGATAGAACCACAGTCCGGAAGCAGCGCCCGCTGCAAAGAGGCAAGTAAGAACGACAGACGAAACAATCGCGCGCACGCCTGCACGCAGAAATGTAAAACGAGACATAAAGCAATCTCAGGGAAGATGAACCGAACGGAAGAAGCCACTTCAGTCACAAGATTTGTGACGAGTAGCACGACGGTCGCTGAGACTCTTTATAAGCGGTAAACCTGAAGCGCAGGACGGCACAGCGCAGCAGCGAACACTGGCGGCGATTCGCTCCGAGATCGATTAACAGCAGCAGCAGCTGAAGCGAGCGAGAAGATTGCAACGGCAATCCACGCAACGAGGAGATCAGCAGCGAAGGTTTCCTGCAAAGATGTCACGCGAATATTGTTGAAATACTGCGCTCTCGCTTCACCAGAGCAGTCATGCTGATCTTCGTTTTCTCCAACAAGAACACCGCTGCTCTTGCCGTCCAAAACTGTTGAAGCGAGATTTCGATCGTGGTCGGAATCAATGCCCAGCAGTTGAGCCCACACGTTGTGCTCCACACATCCGCACGGACAGGCTCCCAACTGATAAACCATCACGACGAGCAACATGGTCGCTACGAAGTGTTCGGCTGGTTTCAGTTTTCGAAACAGTGGATGCATCAGTGACAGCTAGTTTTGCTGGGTTTCAGTTCAACACTCGCTCATCACTGATTTTACTTCCGGTTTGAATTGTTGCCAATATCTGAAAACCCGAGATTTCGAGAGCTGAAGCAACTGAGACCGACTCTCATCTTCACGAGATCGGCCAGTCAAGAGGTAGTTTGCTGGGAAGCGATTGTCCTGACTTCTGGTAGCAATCAACGCACAAATCGCAGTTCCGCATCAAAACCAGCGATACTAGGACAGATGAAAAAGCAGTTCGACGTTGCCGGTACAGTTCGGAGAATTGTGTTTCCAACTTTGACTAAGTGATGACATCGTCAACGGCATGTCCGTGAACGTTTGTTAATCGACGTTCGAGTCCGCTATGATAGAACGTGACGCTGTGGTAGAAAGTGAGTCGTTCATAGTCGAGGCCCATCAGGTATAGTAACGTCGCACTGAAATCGTAAACGCTGACCGGGTCGACAGCTGCTTTGAAACCAAACTCATCACTTTCACCGTCGCTAAACCCTTTCTTCACCCACACACCAGTCATGAAGCACGTGAACGCGCCCGGACTGTGATCGCGTCCGGTTCCATTCGCCTGAAGTAATGGCATGCGCCCAAACTCAGTCGCCCACACAACAAGACTGTTGTCGAGTAAGCCTCGCTGCTTCATGTCAGCGATCAGGGCGGAGGTCAGAAAGGGAAGTTCCAGTTGGAATGAAAGTCGAACAACAGAAGTGTGATCAAACCGACCGATCTATCCTGCTGCAGACGGAAGTTTGATATTTGCCGCTTAATCGCATCTTCAGGGCTAATCGCCGTAGTCCACCAGATACCATGCACCATCTAGTTGACACACCCATTCAACAGGCGGCGACTCGTACCCGAATCCTGATATAAATTTCTTCGGTCTGGTCCCATCTGGGTGATATTCAAGACTCAACTCCGTCGACGGTACGAGGTCGAAGCGAATGATCCCATTCTCACCTCGTTCCACGAGTATTCCTACCACCTCTCGCTGTGGATAGCGTGTGTAATCGAGACTTACTAACACATCTGGATGCTCAGGCGAGGGGAAAAAGACTCGCCCGCCTGCTAGTTCAGTTGGACGATCGGGCCACTCTAGAGACAACTCCC
>NZ_JBFEFI010000025.1 GCF_040717535.1 Thalassoglobus sp. JC818 | reverse complement strand
GCAAGACTGATTCATGCGGCGTTTGTAACTCTTGGTGAGGGTGCAGTGCATTCTTTGTCCATACCTCCCTTGACCTCTACTCGCAGAACTCGAAAACCAAGGTGGGATCAGCAACTCTGCTGCGGTTGCATCAACCGAAAGCACCTTCGAGTTGGCGTTCGCTGCCGCAATGCGAACTACCGACCGCAAAGTGCGCAGTCAGTCTGATAAATCTTCACAGTTTTTGCCAAGCGTTGTTCGCAACTCATGACGAACCGTCCTTTGTCACAAACGACCACATTCACAATCTGCGTCGGTCACCTCAAACGGGTGTAGCAAGATCAACGGTGCTTCACGGTGCAGGTTTCAGTATCAGGGAAATAGCTTAGGTCGAAAGGACCATGGCGGTTTACTGGCAAACTCAAACGAATGAAGTTGTGGACACCGCTTCACTATCAAGAGTTTGCTCCGTTTTTTGATTTATCTAGCCGAAGCGAGTTGAGTTCAAACGTTCTCGTGGCAATTCTCAATGTATAAATACCATCCAACGGCGTTCGAAGATGATTCGAATAGCGAGTTGATCCATGTTGCACGACGCCTTTGGTCTCGAATTTCGGTTCGCAGAGATCCGCAGACGACGTGGCGGAAGTTTCCCTCCGCAATCCGATACCTTCAGGTGAACAACTTGAATTTTTGGGTTGAAATCGAGTGCAAAGGAGGCTTCCACTATATGCCATTTTGCAAGACGGAAAGTTTCGACAAGTGCAGAAATCGAAGTTGATTCTCGTTGATGGTATGCCCGGGACTGGAAAGTCGACGCTCTCTCAATTCATCTTGCTTGAAATGAGAGCCCGTGGGCAGACCACACGTTGGTGGCATGAGGAAAGTCCAGACCACCCGCTACGTTTGTTTTTTGATCCTCAACGGTATCAGACTCAGCGCGAATACTTTGATGACGTCATCATTCGCTGGCACAGTCACTTGCAACGGTTAGAGCATACTGGTGGCGTTGAAGTTTTTGACGTTTCCATTCTCCAAAATCATGTTCGATCATTGTTGATTTTCGACTGCCATCGCAATCAGATTTTAGATCTCATCCGAAAAATCGAAGAGGTGATCCACAACTTCGATGCTGTGTTTGTTTATTCAAAGCCATTCGACATCGCGGAGAATTTTCGCACAATTGTTGCGAAACGCGGAAAAGAGCTTCTCAACCTTTGGGTCGCAGCCCACGACAACTATCCCTTCACGAAGAACCGACAACTTAGCGGTTACACTGGGTTCATCGCTTTCTGGGAAGAGTTCGATGAAATTTCAGACCGTATTTTTGAGCAGCTTTCGATCTCGAAATTGCGGCAAGTTGTCACTGAGGAGAATTGGAATACCCGAAAGTCGGAATTGCTCAATTACTTAGACATTCCACTGTCTCAAGCTTCAGCACTGGCAACGTCGTTGAGTCGTTTTGAAGGTCGTTATCTTGCAGTTGAAGATCCCAGATTGGCAACTCAAGTTCGATTGAATGACCACTGCCTTGTGGCTACGGTCGAAGAGCCGACATTCGATAACCGAAAGGGTCCGATTGGTCGTTTTCGAGAAGTACGATTGATTCCCATCGACGAAACTCGCTTCCATGTCGAATCCTGGCCACATCTCGTCGAATTCTCAGTCGACGCCGATGGGATCGTCAACAGAATGCATGTTTACGCTACAGAAGACGGTTGGGACGAATCTGATTGGATCGTAGATTGCTGATGAAGAGCAGGTCCCCCAGCCGACTCGCCCCGCCCTGACAGAACTCTACGCCAATGAGCACGGGCGATTCGGCAGCGAGTTCTCAATCGAAATCCTAAACGTCAGGCCAGCGACTCAAGCAGAAATCAACCTCTGGAACTGGCACTAACAAATGCTCGCTTCTTGAAGATCAAGATCACGAATGCCCCGTAGTGGAACCCGGGGTTCTAGCGGCTGCGATCAAGCACCACTTTGCATGCAAATGGTACAGAGTCATCGGACTGGCGAGGAAGTCACGGACTCTGACAGTGAGTTTTGATGTTGCCTTCAGTGTGTAGACAAAACTTTGCCGACCATCTCGTCGCGGATTTTGACACACAGCGGTTAATAAAGCCGACGTTGGTTGCAAAGGTGTGTGATCTGTTTCGGCCAAAGTGATGTGAAACGCTCAAGAAGAGCTCTCCATTGGAGTCTGCTCGATTCCATCATTTGATTGTAAGTGTAATCCAAGAGCATCACTCGAAGTGCGAAAGGTTTCAGAGTTGATTTCGATGTGCTGTTGCAAAACCTCGAACACCTAGTACTCTAACGATCGTAAGAATGTTGTCGTGTTTGTGTCATCACTCAGAAGACTGGGCCGATTGATCACTAGTTCCACACGATCAACTACTCATTTCTTCATGGAGGACGTTCGAATGCGTACGGTCTCACGTCGTGGTTTTACTCTGATTGAGCTATTGGTTGTGATCGCCATCATTGCCATTCTCATCGCACTTCTGTTGCCTGCCGTTCAGCAAGCGCGCGAGGCTGCACGTCGCTTGCAGTGCAAGAGTCACTTGAAGCAGCTCGGGATCGCGATGCACAACTATCATGACGTGCACAGTCGACTTCCACCGAATCTCATCCCCGGGGGACGACCTGGATCAGGAGGTTACATTGGGTACTCCAGGGGTAACTGGGGAGTCATGGCATACCTCACGCCGTTCCTCGAGCAGTCAGCGGTGTTTGGTCTTCTGAACCTAGAATCGTCCACGTATCAAAACGTAGACGGCGCATGGATTATTCCGGATGGCAACAATCGCCTAGCTGCCGCCACGCTTGTTCCGCTTTATCTGTGCCCTTCTGATTCATCTCAGAAGGTGTCGATGAATTGGGGAGTGACCGAGGGTATCGGACCGACCAACTACTGCGCCAACATGGGAACTGGCATTGACCCAGCTGGTGTGAATCATGGTTCTCCGTACGATGCCGATGGTGTCTTTTTTGCAGATTCCGGGATCCGAATTAGTCAAATTCGGGATGGATCGAGCAATACCGCTGCGATGTCAGAGAGCCTGCTTGGCACCGGACCAATGGTTAGCGGTTCTTCCGCGCCTCCGGGCTCCGAGCAAGAGGTCTACCGAAATCTTCAGTTTGGTCAAAGCATCACTGACGTCACTTGTGCAGCTGCAACGACATACAACTCTGCCGATCCGCGGCAATTTTCGTGGTACTCCGGAGAAATTCGCTGCGCCTCTTACAACCACTACTACAGCCCCAACAGCAGCAACTATGACTGTGTCGCCAACGGGCCGGCGAGCCTTGGGTACATAGCCTCGGGCTGGAAGGCCGCTAGAAGCCGACATTCAGGAGGAGTGAATCTGTTGCTCTGCGACGGATCTGCCCGCTTCATTAGTGACAGTATCGACATGGGGATCTGGCGCAGCTTGGCAACACGAAGTGGCGGGGAGGTTGTTGGTGAATTTTAGTCAACACTCGGTCGACGATTCGCAGGGAAACGTAGATGCTGGCAGAAAGGGAATGGTGAATCACTCAGGAACCGTACCTCTGTCGCGGGGGCAGATTGACCTGTGGAAACGATCTGGGTACGTGGTTATTCGCGAAGTTTTCACGGCCTCTGAAGTGGCGGCTCTGTCTGTCGATGCTTGGCGACTCACACGCGAGCAGCACTTGATCGACAGAAACAATCTGCGCTGCCGCTTTCGGGAGACTTTTGACGGATCGGAATCACTCTGGGAGACATTCGACCCCGTGATTGATCTCAGCCCCGACTGCGCGCGGTTCTCCGGCGACCCGCGGTTGATGGGGATCCTTCATGGTCTCTATGGGGAACCGGCCTGTCTCTTCAAAGACAAGTTAATTTTCAAACAGCCGGGAACCAAAGGCTATGAATTGCATCAGGATTGGATTTCCTGGCCTGGCTTCCCGCGCAGCTTTCTGACTGTTCTGATCCCGATTGATCCATCGACCGCAGAGAATGGCTGCACTGAAGTGTTCCCCGGTTATCATCGGCAGGGACCGCTGACGCCGCAGGATGGACAGTATCATCAGTTGCCTGATACGGCGGTTGAGGAGTCTCGATGTGTCCCGCTTGAGTTGCAGCCAGGTGACATCGCTGTGTTTGACGGTTTCACGCCGCACCGCTCCTCTTCCAATCGGTCCCAGTCGTGGAGACGGCAGTTGTACCTGAGTTACAACGCCGAATCGGACGGCGGTCACCAGCGCGAGACTCACTACGTGGAGTTTCATGACTATCTGCAATGTCGCGGCGCCGGACCGGATCGCTCAGCTCTGTATTTCCGGTGAATTCTTATGAGCGCGAGTAAAGCGGAGATTGTCGACCAACATGATTCAATTACATGTACAAGTTCTGTGAGATGGTATGGGTGGGTGATGGTGGTCGTTGCTTCGCTCGCGATGGTGGCGACACTTCCGGGTCGCACGCACGGCCTTGGTATGATCACAGAACGGTTGCTAACAGACCCAACGCTGGGGTTGACCCGTACGGCTTATGGCCAGATGAATTTGTGGGCCACTCTCCTCGGATCGCTGTTTTGTCTCGGGATGGGCACACTCATTGACCGACACGGGATTCGGCTGACTCTCGGTAGTGTCATGTTGGCGCTTGGGTGCGTTGTTCTTGCGATGACGCGGCTGAATTCAATTCTTTTTTTGTTCGTGGCCATTCTACTGACCCGAGGACTCGGACAGAGCGCTCTGTCCGTTGTGAGCATAACGATCGTCGGGAAGTGGTTTGACCGAAGTGTGAGTCTGCCCATGGCTGTTTACTCTATCCTGATGGCTGGTGGCTTCATCGCTGCAGCATTGGTCGGAAGAGAGTACGCCAACGTTGACTGGAGATTGCTTTGGGGAGTCCTTGGGTGGGCTGTCGTAGGTTTGACGATCGTGCTGACATGTCTGGCTCGGGACAGAAATCAGCCGTGGGATACGAACATTCGATCAGCGGTGAACAAAGGTCGCGACTCGCAGTCCGTTGACTTCACTCACCAACAAGCACTTTCAACTGCGATGTTCTGGGTCGCAGCTGGCGGTATTTCACTGTACGGAATGATCGCGTCAGGGATCTCTCTGTTTAACGAATCGATTCTTGTCGATCTTGGATTTCGCAAGGAGGTCTATTACGAATCGCTGGCGATGGGAACCGCTATTGGCGTGTTTGCCAAACTCGCTGCCGGGATGCTGGGCATCCACGTTCCCCTGAATCGGCTTCTCTCGGTGGCTTTGCTGCTGTTGGCTGTCTCGCTGGCCTGGCTGACACAACTCTCGACCTATACGGACGTCGTCATCTACGTGGGAATTAACGCCGTCTCCGGCGGAATGCTCACGGTGCTGTTTTTTTCGACATGGTCCCAGTTATACGGCCAGTCGTACTTGGGACGCATTCAAGGAAACGCTCAGATGCTGACAGTGATCGCCTCAGCATTCGGTCCTCTTCTGTTCGCGCAAGCTCGCGAGTGGAGTGGATCCTACCATCCCTTGCTGTGGATGCTGGCAGCCGTCGTGCTGTTAAATGCAGCGATCGCCTGGTTCACGTCATTACCCCGACACCCTTCAACATTCGGAAATTCCACATGACATCTCTCTCAGACAGTCCAGTCACTTTTCATATCTCCGTGAATGTGTCCGACATCGATCGTTCCGTCGTCTTCTTCAGCAAGGTGTTCAACACGCCGCCCGCTAAACATCAGCGAGACTATGCAAAATTCGAGCTGCAGAATCCGCCGATGACATTTTCTCTGGAGCCCATCAACCCGACTGACCGTGGTACGCTCAATCACTTGGGATTCAAGTTCCAGAGCGCGGAGGAACTCGTGGCTGTTCAGCGTCGATTAGAAATTGCCGGGATCCGCAGTGAGCGGGAAGAAGGAGTCGAGTGCTGTTATTCACGGCAAACCAAGTTCTGGCTGCATGACCCTGATGGAACCCTCTGGGAAATGTACATTCTGGAAGGGGACATTGAGCATCGTGGCGCGGGGCAAAGTGCAGACTCGGTCATGGGAACCGACGTGCCGCCTCAACTTGCTTCAAACTCGATGGCCTGTGATGTGCCTGGTCCAGAGAGAGCCTCACGATGGCAACACCGTCTGGGAAGTCCGCTAGAGATTCCGGTAGATTACGCGGAGGCCTCACTGGATAACGTCGCATTGCAGGGCACATTCAACGGACCCGATACGGAAGGCCAACTTGAACCGTTTCTCAAGTCTGCCGCGACAGCCCTGAAACCAGGCGGAACTTTGTACATTCATTGCCTGACAGCGGATCGACACCTTGACGAGGTCCCTGAACTACCGGGGCCAGCATCCGTCGTGAAATCGGTTCCCTGCCTCAACAGCCTGATTGATGCTATCGAGATAGCTGGACTCAGTTCTGTTCGCCTCACGACCTATCGTCCCCGCGCTTGTTTCACAGCTGGCGACGCCGAGTTGCGAGAGACAAAGATCGAAGCCATTAAGCCTGTGAACAATCATGCGGAGATGGTCCCGGTTGTTTTCCGTGGTCCGTTTCCCGAAATCAAGCTGGATTCCGAGGACGTTCTGCGACGTGGACGTCGAACAGAACTTCCGCGTGGAGTTGTCGATGAACTGAAAACAACACCGATGGGTGATCTGATCGTTGTACTGGAGGCTGCCACATCTCCGATCTCGTGGACGGCGTGACGCAGCTTACGACGTGATTCGGTGTGTCGGCACTGGTCGCCCTGGCCGAAAGCTCTGCAGTGAGACAATCTGATGTGTCAGTTCCCGGTCTCGACTCGCGGCCGCCAATTCTTCGCCGACAATCTGCTCCAAAACAAATGGGTCAGTTGCCACTCGTGCGTTGACGACAACGTTTGCGGATCGAGTCTTTGCTGAAGACGCGAGTGAAAGTTCCGGACCGGTTGCGTTACTCACGAGATTCGCGACCGCATAGCTCAGATCACACATCCCAATAACCTTGAGATGCGCTGCCTCAGACTCCTCAGTGACCAATCGTCTGTGGATTCGACTGATGAGATTCATCAGCAGCTCGTCCAGCGAAAACTCCGATGCTCCTTCTACAACGACCTGGCTGTTGAGCCAGCCGAGTTCTGCTTCCCCTTCCGCATAACACGTCGTAGTCCACTTCCATAACTCGTCGTCCGAACTGCCCTCGTTGCTCCAGCATGGCCAGCAATCCATCGAAGCCTTCGCCTGTCCTGGCAGAACACCGCAGCACAGGTCTTCCCGGATATTCTGCTTCGATCAGATTCTGAAGTTTATCGACGTCTTCGCTGACGAGTTCATCGATTCGATTGATGACTACGAAGTCAGCTTCTTCGATCTGCTTGCGGAAAATGTAATTCGCCTTGGGGGAGAATCCACTCCCACTGTCGCCACGCAGGATTCGGAGACCGTGACTTGGTTTCAGGATGACACCGTAGGGAGCAATGTCGAGCGGAACACCGTAGACTTCAGTCAGCGGTCGAATCACCGTGGCCACCAAATCTGTGCAGCTACCGACAGGTTCCGCGAGAATGATCTCGGGTAGACTCCCTTCGCCAAGCTCTTCGACTGTCGATGTCAATGCATCGAAATTGCAGCAGAAACACGATCCCGCAACTTCTCCAACATCGAAGCCCTGAGACCGCAGGCTGTGTGTGTCCACAAGGTCGGTTGTCTGGTCATTGGTGACGATTCCGATCCGTTTCCCTTGTTCCATGAAATGTCGGGCCAAGCGGGAAATGGTTGTGGTCTTCCCCGCTCCGAGGAAGCCACCAATCATGATATAGACTGGTTTCATCTGATTATTCTTTTCGAATAATGTACGTCAGTGACTTCGCGTGATGTTAGCCGGCGGGAACTTCCAGTCGGCAGCACCCGAGATCGAGGAATTTGCCTCCACGACCCTTCGACTGCAGCAAATCAGCATGTAACCGGTAGTACATGAACCGCCCTTCGCGGCGCACTTCCACCAGATTGGCGTGCTTCATGATTTTCAGATGGTGTGAGATCGTCACCATTTCCGTTTCCAGCAGTTCGGCAATATCACTCACAGTCAGTTCGCCGTAACGCAGCGCAGCCACGATCCGCAACCGATGAGGATCACTCAGCGCCTTGAGCCGTTCAGCACAATAGTCCGCTTGAAAAACATCCTGAGTCACTGTTCAAAATCCGTTGCAAAGTTACAAATACGTTCTGAAGTGTATCAGAATGTTATCGCACCGATCAGTTTGGGGCAATTGCTGGATGTGCTCGGGCCGCACTCACTCCACGCAATGACATCGATCCGGGGCATAGAACTCAATTGAAGTTGGTTTCAATCTGTCGAACCTGGTGAAACTTCAGTATTTTCGCTCCTTCTCTAAACTGCTGCGGTCGTTACGACCAAAGTAGGAAACGCTGAGTTCGGAAGTACATCCGGTAGCATCGATCGCTGAGTTGATCAGTTCGATCCGAGGAGTGCAGGTCTAGTGCAGGAAACGCTTCTCTTGCGCGGTTCTTGTATCTTGCGGGGGACACATCGACGAATGATTTACTTAGTTTAGCCAGGTTGGCACCTCAAAGTTCACGGCGACAGCACGGACATTCACGATCAATAGGATTTGCAAGTGCTGAGAACGTGGACTGCAGAGGCAAAGTCATGATTGGTTTAAACGCCAACGGGTCTCGACGAGAATAGTGACGATAAGTGATCGTCCCCAACTGAATGGCCCAGCATCTCGATTGACGATTCGGGAATTTGCTGGTCGTAGTACGTGGCAAAGGTCTTACGAAGATCTTTCATTGACCTTAGAATCTCTTCACCGGTTACGGTATCAGGCTTAGTTTTGTTACGGCAAGTCGACACAGCTGATGAAACCGATGATTGGGACGACGACTTACATCGAGCAACACAGGATCGATTACTTCCGTTCGATGACTAGCCGGTTTCCGAATGAGTGCAGCAACAATTTGATTCATCGGCTGGTAGAAAGACTTTCCAATTTCGACCACTTGTAAAAGAATCAGCCTCAACGGGAATGTTCTTTGGTTTGTCCGTCTGGATATTTCTTGTCCCTCGATGCATGACGCCACAAAATCGGTTCCGGGCATGGAACCGATTTTCAGATGGTTCCGGCGCCGAGACCATAACTGAAGAATAGTGCTAACAGGGATCGCCAGAAATCGCCAACTGTTTGCTCATGTTTCCATCCCTTGGGACGCTTCATGCGAAAATTCACTAGAGTTCATTCAATTCTGGCTTTGTAAGATAGTGACGGACAGCAGCATCGCGTTGAGTCCACGGCTTCGGGAATTTCGGCACAGATTGAATGAGATCAGACTCTCATTCCCATGAAAGAAACGCT
>NZ_JBFEFI010000024.1 GCF_040717535.1 Thalassoglobus sp. JC818 | reverse complement strand
ATTCAAGTCGGACCGTTGTTCAACGTACCCCTCCAGAAACTCACCAACCGATTCCATTCTGTCGGATGGATGTCGACCGTCTCTTCATTTTCGGCTTCCCGGGGTTGTACAAGATCGACTTTCACAAGTTTTGTGTGAAAGGCATCCCCCAGGTCTCGCACGAACTCTCCAGCAAAACGATCGACACTTCCACCGGTGATGCGTATTAGGTTCAGCTTTTCAATCGCCGTGTGATACCGTTCAGCGAATCCTCTATTGACATTCGAAAGTTGGATCGAGCGACGCCGCCGGATCCGGTCATAAAATTAAACCATTGCTTTGCCAGAATCTTTGTCATAGATGAAACTTGCACAACATACCTCGAAGCCTAGTTGATGAAACAGATTGATCTCCTTGCCGAGCAGCGACACCACGACCTCTGTTAGCATTTTTGAAGGCGGATTGCAGTCAGTGCCACTATCAAACTAGCGAAGTCCTGCTCGAGATATATAAGTGCGTTCTTTGCTAGAGGAAATCTTAAAACTCATGTTTAGTTGATTGGCAAGTTAATTGCACGGTGTGTGTTTCGAGGAGGAACTCACATGACAATTACGCTGTCGATGTGGCCGCGACGACGGCGGCCAAAAAAGACAGGGTCTAGGACGGTCCCGAACGCTTTTCTCGTGGATTCCCAGTGATATCTCATCAAAGACCTGTTTGGAGACGACGGACCGTCTCCGCTGGGAGGGCGCCCTCGTGTCGATGTCCGAGCCTGTTTGGAGGGGATTCACTGGATACCCAAAACAGGTGCTCCTTGGAAATACTTACCAGACCGATGCCCCTCGCCTTGTACCTGTTGTCGTCGCCATCGAGATTGGACAGAATTTGGCCTCATCGTCAAAGCTTGGGAAAGACTGCTCAAACGCATGGACTGCAGACAGCTGCTCAGCTGGTCGCAGGCAATGGGTGACGGCACCTTTTCGCCTGCAAAAAGTTCAGCCTGTCGGCGAACTCGCCGAACGCGGACCTTGACGTTGGTACAACCAAAAGGAAAAAGGCACCAAGCTGATGCGAATGACCGAAGGCCAGGGTATCTCCATCTCGGCACAGTTTGCTGAAGTTCATACGATCGAAACACTCGATGAGGTCCGAGCCACAGACGTTTGTCCAGAGCGACTGCTTTAGGACAAAGCTGCCGATGCCGACTGGCTGCGTGAGGCACTTGGCTCTCGTGGCATCGAACAAATCACACCACATCGTTCGAATCAAACAACTCCTCCACTTCAAGATGACCGATCGCTTCGCCGCTATCGTCATCACTGGAAAATCGAACGCACCATCAGCTGGCACGGCAACTGGCGACGACTTCTCGTTCGCCACGAATATCACGCTCACCTCTTCGAAGGATTCGTCCTCTGGGCCTGTTTGCTACTATGCCTCAGATGGTTTTGAAACGCGCTCTAGCTAGGGCTGGTTCGACTATCAGGTTGCGGTACTTGACGTGATATATCAACTCTATTGAGTTAAGGTGACTTGTCTGATTCGGTGGGGACCGACACTTGCTATAGGTTGTTTTGATCACTGTTGTGACCGGTCGAGCGTATCCATTTTGCTCCCACGATCTTTCCGTCGAGACCGTTCCCACTAAGATCTTTGAGTGTGTGGCCGGTGCCTTCGTCGAATCGATAGCACACCAGAGTCTTTTCGTCGCTGCTCAATACTTCTGCCACATCGAAGTTGTCGCTGTAGCGGACAACGCGTGAAATACGAAGTTGATCGATAGCTCCTTGAAAAAATCTCCGTCCACCTCCATCGCAGCCGATGCGAAGTTCTTTCATGTTCCATTGGAGACCTTCATTTGGTTCAGCGCGTCGCTGGCCCTGCCAGATGCCGTTGATGTAATAGTTTAGGTAACGGCCATCATAAACCAGTGCTCGATGCTGACGTTCACCACCGACGAACGGCCCGTAAGCGTTTTCGTACGGGGTTTTACCCTTGACCGCTGCGCCGCTGATCCGTTCTCCCTGTCCAGTATGTCCACCATCGAATAGCGACATCCATTCGCCGCTATTCCCATCGCTTCCCAGGAAGACGATGGTCCCATTGTCACTGTATGTAGCTGAGGTGACGAATGCTTCGATTGTGAATTGTGGATAATTCCAGTTGATACCGTTCACCTCGACATAATCGTCTTTGCCATCGAATTGTAAACCTCCTGTCGGTTTGTTCTGCGTGAGACTGGGAATTGGCGTATTTGTCCAGGATGAGATTGTCGGAGCAAACAAAAGAAGAAGGGGTGTGACAAGTACCATAAAGATGGCGATGAGGACGACGAAGCGTGAAGAATTAGGTTTCTTTGGAGTCACTGCCGCTATTTTCTTTGATGGGGTTCGGCCACCAGAAAGTGAAGTCACTTTCCCACCATTATGTAATGCTCTCCCGCTTGTCGTGAGAATTTCGGCAACCTCCTGTGCGTTTGAGAAACGAACTTCGCGATCCTTTTCCATTAAGCGGGATATGAGTTCGCACAACCATTGCGGTGTCTCAGGAATGACGTCGGGAATAGGGCGAGGTTCGTCTTCGCAAACTCGCTTGAGCACAGCGACTGTGCTGGCCGCCCGAAATGGCGGGCGACCACTGGTCATCTGATAAAGAACACTTCCCAGACTAAACAGATCGGTCCGACGGTCAAGACTTTCACCGCGCGCTTGTTCGGGGGCCATGTACATGGGCGTCCCGGCGATGACCCCCGATTGTGTCATACTGGCGTCATCGACAGCCCGAGCCAATCCGAAGTCCGAAATTTTGACACGCTCGACCGGTCCATCAGACAGCAGAATATTGGAAGGTTTGATGTCACGATGAATCAAATTCACAGCATGTGCAGCCGCGAGACCAGAAGCAATTTGCTGACCGATTCGGAGAACATCTTCTACATCGAATGGGCCGTTTTCGTTCATTCGTTGTTGCAGTGTGTGACCGGAGACGTACTCCATCACGATGTACGGGATCGGTTCATCTTCGACTGCGTGAATTGAGACAATATTTTCGTGAGGGACAGCAGCAGCTGTTCGTGCTTCGCGCAGAAATCTTTTGCGCGGTGGAGAAGTCGACGCGAGATCCGGGCTCATCATCTTGATGGCCACGACACGGTGAAGCTTTGTATCGAACGCTTTCGCAACAATGCCGAATGCTCCTCGACCAAGAATTGACTCAATATCGTAATGTCCAAGTCGCCCGATGAGTCCGTCGCGATCTGTGGGTTTGAGATACTTGCGAAATTCTGCTTCGCCAGTCGTAGTCGGATCATCTTCCGATGGAGAATCAGACATCAACGTCTCTTCAAACGCCGAATCCGATGCAGCGACAGGTGTCTCCAGGAACTTGCTGGCCTGCTCGCTCGATCTGAAGAGTTCTTCGACCTGCTGGCGGAGTTGCTCGTTGTCACCGCAAGCCTGATCGATATATGCCGCTCGTGCAGCTGGATCATCGATCTCAAGGGATGCTAGGAAGATCTGGCGTTCATTCATGGCTGTTTCCGGCACCGATGGTGAGTAGACCAGTCTCGATTGTTGCAAACCCAACCGGATTGCGGTTTGGGTTCGGGGAAGTCCGGGCTATTTCTCGTGGCGCCCTTTTCGCGTGATATGCGCCAAGAATTTTAAGAATGATCCAGATTTCGTTGTCACGGTGAATCATTGAGGGCATTTTGCACCTCTCGAAGAAGCCAGGCTTTGGCGAAAGACCATAGCCGGTCGGCAGTTCGAGGCGAGATTTCCAGAGTCTCCGCTGCGTCGTGCCCTGTCAATCCTGCGAAATACCGAAGTTTGACTAACTCACATGCAACTGGATCAATCTTTTGAAATCGCCGCAATGCCTCGTCCAGCGCTTCGATCAGATCGTCTTCGTTCTCTTCCGGAATCTCGTCCAGTTGGAGGGTAATTCTCTGACAATCACCGCCATGTTTTAGTCGATTTCGCTTCCGCGCCCGATCAATCAGGATGCGACGCATTGCTTCGGCGGCAGCACCGAAGAAGTGACGTCGGCTCGACCAGTGCTGCGAGTAACTCACATCGACAAGGCGCAGCCAAACCTCGTGAACGAGTGCCGTGGCTTGTAGCGTCTGGCCCGGACTTTCCGACTCGAGCTTGTCCGCTGCCAGTTTGCGCAGCTCATCATAGACGAGAGGTAGCAATGCTTCGGCAGACGAAGAGTCGCCCCGCTCGATCTGAAACAATATCTCGGTGACACTGGACATCGAGTCAAACTACTAGACCGAGCAGCTCAACTCAATTGTCCGGTACTTGAAAAGTTTCTGAGCGGATTCCACAACCGTATCACACTCTAGCTGCAAGAGAACAACCGCGAATACCCTCCTCCAAAGCAACAAATACCACAGACTCAGAACTCATGCGTTCGGCTAAAAAAGGAGAAACGTCAGCGTCGAACAGGAGAATTAAGTCGCTCTGGCCACTTCAAAAATGGCACGAAGCGTCTATTTCATAAATGCCTCGGGTCACATCGTTCGGAGTCTATTGTTGGAATCCTGAGCGACACATGAAACTGGAAGAATATCCGGTCGTCGATGTTTTCAACAAGACTCCAAATACTTGTGAACCAGTGGCCGGCTTCCTACGTCTATGGTTTGAGGTTGGGTAATACCGACCGCCAATCACAAACAAGAAAACTACGAGTTTCAAGTTCGATGCCGCCCATACGGTCAAATCGCAGAAGCGAGTGTTTGGATTCGCAAAGTTCTGACGGTCAGTCAGCCTATTGTGGCTTGCTGAGTGAAGGAAGTTTTGCGCCCAAACCACGCTTGTGATGCTTGGTAACAACTGGATTCAGCTCTAAGCCCGGTGTCACAAGCACCGGGCTTTTCTTTTGCAGAAGCCAGATGTTCTTTGTCTGCCGTCTTGAATATCGAGTTCATCAGCAGAGGAAACTGGGTCGGTAGCTCAAACGGGGAAGCACCTGTCTGACGACCAGGCCAAGCAACCGAGGTCGCCGACCAATGATTGAAGAAGAACGACAGGTTGCAGTAGTCGAACATGCCGGTTCAAATCCCAATACGCTGACTCAACAACACTGCGGTGTGGCCCAATCGTAGGGCAGCTCCCTGTTAAGGAGACATATGTAGGTTCGAATCCTGCCACCGCAGCTTGATGGAAGTCATCCGACCTGAAGCAAGGTTTTGCCGCGGTAGTTGAACACTGCTTGAAAACAGGTGCGGCAAATCACCGTTACGGGTTCGAGTCCCATGGCTTCTGCTAAAATGGGTCAAAAACTAGAAGGGGAAACAAAGATGTCATTGAGGCCAGACGACTTCGAAATCATCCATAACGAAGTTCGCTTGATCTGTGAAACTTGGAATCTTGTTCTGGATCTTTTCAAGGAAGATGAAGACATTGAAGTGCTGGACCAGTCCGGATCAACAGCGTGGGCATTGATAGGGAACGCTTTGCTTGATTCGATCTTGTTGAGCTTGACGCGGCTGGTAGATAACAACAAGAAGACGATGCGGCTTCAGAGGATTGTCTCCGCAAGTTCGGATGCGAACCTGCGGCAAAAACTGGAGTTTCAGTTAAATGAGTTTGAGTGGAAGGCAGCTCCGTTCATCAAACACCGAAATCGGCGTGTCGCACATCGCAACCAAAAGGTCGCTCGCGGAGAATCCGTACTTCCAATGATCAGCTTTGACGATTTTGAATCACTTCTCGGAGATCTGCGTCAATTGATGAATACCGTTTACCAGTCTCGCGAAGACTCAGTTTTCGCGTACGATTTAACGAGCCGAATTGGTGACGGCAGAGAAGTCCTAAATTGTCTTCGAAATGGTTTGAGACTGTCCGCGTTGCGGGAGGCTGCGTGGGATGGATCACGGACTGAGAAAGAATTACTCGCCGAACTTCGAAAGTATCCGAGTGCGGGGTAGTTTTTGCTGGTAGAAATCCGTTGCTTTGAACGACAGGTCCGCAGTTTCGATTACGGCTCCCGCAATTCAATAGGAAGAACTACCATCGTGCGCTCACTTGCCTCAATGGTAAGTGTGCTCGGTTGCTGGTGCGGCAATTGGACCGACCACTTTGAACGACTGAGTACGCAAACTCCGGCAAAGCAACGCGGTCGAGAGTCTGGTGATTCTGTGGGTTCGACTCCCATCAGGTCCACTGACACGACTGGACTCTCGGTTCAACTGGAGGCAACTTGGGCTGTGGTCCAGTGAATGACAATTCCGGGTTCCGAAAGTGCGTCAACGAGACCGAACACGCCAGACCGTCACGATTAGAGTGGGAATCCAACCAAATAAGATTGCAGATGCAATGGACACGGGAATGGGCACACCATGTTCGGGGCCACTGTAAGGATCGAAGAGATCGATCACGAGATACTCAACTCCGAATGCCGTGACAATCAGAGCTGCCCAACCGCTGAACGTCCAGAACACGATTGCGAGAATCTTCTTCATCATGGTGTATCGGGCGTGAACCGATGCAAGCTGTCACGCATGTTTGAATGATCTATTCAGAATGCTCCGCAAAAAACTGCAACGACTTCCATCTTTTGAGCGGCAGTCCGGGTGTGGCTCCAACTGAGTCCATCGACAATTCCTCACAGCAGGGATTTTGGGTCTATCGGCCTAAACTCCGGCGAAATTGGGAGTTAAGATTGAAGATTGGTAGTCATTGCTGTTCGTACGTTGTATCAATCAATAAAAAACCAAGAAATTCTGCAAAACTGTCGCAGATTGAATCGTCACTCCAAGTAAAGCATATGGATAGTCAGGAGTCATTCACCAGTCCCACACTTCTCCGACGCTTAAGCCGTCGAGAGCGGGATGAGAGTGCATGGCGAGAATTTGTAAATCGATACGGCGTACGCATCCGGGCTTGGTGTCTGAAGCGAAGGCTCAACCCAACAGATGCCGATGATGTCACCCAGGATGTGTTACTTCGACTTGCAAAATACATTGAGAAGTTTGACTACGACACAGACCAGAGTTTTCGCGGTTGGCTGAGACGTATTACGGAGAATTCTGTTCGTGATTTCGTCAAATCGCAACGCAAGCTGAATGAGATTGTTGGCACCGGCATTCTGCTAAGACTTGACGAGATTCGATCGCCGCAGAGTCTCGTAGAACGACTTGAGGAAGTATTTGATTTGGAATTGTTGGAAGAAGCGAAGTCACGCGTCAGCAGTCGAGTGAACAGTCAACGCTGGCTCGCCTGGCAATTGACAGCTCAAGATGGAGTGCCGGCCAACGAAGTCGCCACACGTCTGGGAATGCCCATCGCTACGGTCTATTCCTCGCGATTTCAGATCCAGGAATATGTTCGGCAGGAAATTGAATTTCTCGAAGGGGTTTCAGACTCCTCTTGACCAAGTTCGATGCATCAACATCTTCAGAAAGTTGACTCTTCGCCTGATCGCTGCGGTCACATAGACGAGAAAATAGATGGCCAATGAACCTCAAACCAGCGCCTGTCTGCCTCAAGACTTGCTCATCGGACTGCTCCTGGACTCCCTGACCAAGGAAGAACAGCTGTACACGGCTGAGCATGTGCAAACATGTAAAATCTGTCAGCGCGAACTTGAGACGATTTGCGAGGACCGCGCGATCAAGCTGCCCGAATCGTCATCGGTGGAGAGCGAATCTGGGGACGATTCAATCGCCAATTGGAGCGGGAAGCTTGCTCAAAAGTTGATGGGGAAGCTTCAACAGGATCGTCCTGTTCCGACGGCCGATTCGCCAATGCAGGCGACAATCATCTCCTCTGAGGAAGCTTCCGCTGCGAGTGAACAGACGGTGTCACGCGGTGCGATGGATTCTGAGACTTCTCTCACTCAGCAACATTCTTCGCGTGCTGGTTCTTCCATTGAATTGCACATTTCCGAAACGTTTGGTCGTTACAAGGTTGAGAAGATCCTGGGGCAGGGCGCGATGGGGGCTGTCTATCTGGCGCGAGATACACAACTTGACCGCGACGTCGCGCTTAAAATTCCGAAATTCGGATTGAACAACAATGTCGGCGATCAAGAACTCTTGGAACGCTTTTATCGCGAAGCACGCGCAGCAGCCACACTTCGCAGCCCGTACATTTGCCCTGTGCACGATGTCGGCGAGATCGAAGGTCAGCACTACATCAGTATGGCTTATATCGAAGGGCGACCGCTGAAAGACTTCACGAAGTCGAAAAAGAAACACTCCGAAAGGCAGATCGTCACAACGGTGCGAAAACTCGCCCAAGGACTCGCTGAGGCGCACGAGATTGGGGTCGTCCACCGAGACCTGAAGCCTGCCAACATCATGGTGGACAGGAAAGGCGAACCGGTTGTGATGGACTTCGGCTTGGCCCGCCGCAGTTCCAGCGACGATGTTCAGGTCACACAAAGCGGTGCCATTATGGGCACACCCGCGTATATGTCTCCCGAGCAAGTCGAGGGTGATCAAGACAAAATTGGCCCTCAAGCGGATATCTATGCGTTGGGCATCATCATGTACGAATTAATCACTGGCGAAATGCCCTACAAAGGGAGCCTGATGTCGATCCTGAAGCAAATCGCCCTTAACAATCCAAAAAAGCCATCCGAACTGCGTCCGAATCTCGATCCTCGTCTGGAAAGAATCTGCCTGAAAATGATCGCTGGAGATCGCGAGCAACGCTACCAGTCCATGAACGATGTGGCTGCCGATCTTCAGGAAGTCATAAAAACACCCGCTCCAACAAAGAAGAAAGACAAAAACAATCCCACAAAATCGCAGACCAATTCAAAGTCGGCTGGCACGCCGAGCGAAGAATCAACTCCAGTTTTGATTTCGGTTCAAGAACCGCAGTCTTATGCGGAACGACTACGCAAGTCCAAACTTAAAGTGACGAAGAGCAATTCGTCAGTTAAGCAGAAGACCGCCAACCTAAACGGCAACCATAGAAAAATGCTTGCCTGGACCGGAGGAGCGATCGCGGGAATTCTGCTGCTGTTTGGAATTCTCATCACATTCAAATCCAAAGACGGGACGATCACGCTTGAGATTCCTGATGGCTACGAGGATCGAGTGGTCATTGAGGTTCTGTCGAACGGTGAAACAGTCGGAGAAGGCTGGAGAATCACGCCTGACATGAAGTCAAAAACTCTCAACGTTCAAATCGGGCAAGTGAAACTGAAGATCAAAGATGGATTTGCAGATAGCTACACGCTCACGCCAAACGAGTTCACGCTTGGAAAAACGCAAATTGTCAAACTGACGCGGATTGGAGGTAAGTCGCCAACCACAGAACCCGTCGCAGGGAATGCTTCGACATCGGACCCACGTCGTTTCGTTGAGTGGATCTTGTCGAACGGAGGTGACGCAATCGTCAATGGTCTGACACTGAAGAAAATCGACGATCTCAGTCAGATCTCCGGTTCCGATTTCAACGTAACCAGCATCGGTCTTTCGAACAAACCGAATGCAGTCACTTCGGATTTCGATGCTCTGCCGAAGTTGACTCAATTAGAGGCAATTCATCTTCACTCTTGTGGCGTCGATGACTCAATCGGAAAGCAGATTGAACAGCTTTCCAGACTGGAATATCTCACTCTCAATGGTTGTCCTGTGAGTAACGAGTGTTTGAAGCACCTGGAAAAACTGAGCAACCTTAATAATCTACAACTGAACGGAACTAAGATCACCGACGACGGAATGGCTTCCGTGAGACGACTTCCTAGTCTTGTCAGTCTGGCACTGATGGATACTGAAATTGGCGATGCCGGATTACAGCATCTCAAACATAGTCCCAGGTTGCGAACTCTCTTCCTAGGTTCCTCAAAGGTCACCACTGCGGGAGTTGCCGATTTTCGTGAGGCGAAGCCTGACTGCAATGTCGGATGGAGCGGCGAAACACAGCAGGCATTGGCGGCAGCAGGCTCCACGCAACAGAATTCCAATTCAATTGCGTCCAGTGCGGGACTTCAATTTGATGGTCTGGATGATTACGTGCATGTCCCTTCGATCACGTATGACGGAGAATCGCCGCTTACTATCGAAGTTCGCTTGCGATCAGATTCTCCGCAAGATTCACAGATATTGCGCATTCACGACGCAGGCAGTCCGTCACTCTACATTGGTTGGTACGAAAACCATGATCCAGCAATCTCGTTCTACAATCACCGCCCAACCGCGACGGACTACTTTCGAGCAGAAGACCTTTGGGATGGGCATCCAACTGTGATTGCAGCAGTGGTTGATTCCGATGTGACCAGACTGTTTATCGATGGTCGCAAAATTGGTCTCACCAGGTCAGACTCTTTTCGTGCATTGTCTCAACACCGAGGTTTGTCGATCGGCGCAGAATTTACTCCAACACCACTTCATCACTTCAGAGGCGTGATCGAAGAAGTCCGCCTTTCTGGTGCTGCTCTCTATGATGAGGATTATATCCCACCGGTACGCTTCGACGCTCGCTCAGACACACTTGCTCTCTACAAATTTAACGAAGGGACTGGTGATATCCTCAAAGACTCCTCCGGCAACGGGCACGATGGAAAAGTCTACGGAGCAACGTGGGTCAGTCCGATCAATACTTCACAAGTCGCGGGTACCAACTTTGCGCTGGACTTCAATCCCACCGGAAAGTTGCCTGCCACCGATGGCGTTCGTATCCCCGAGCTGATTGATGATGGCAGCGTGCAAACAATTGAGTTCTGGAGTCAGCGACGCAATACCGAAAGCACCGAAAAAGATTTCGATGCACATCTCAACATTGTCTGTTTTGGAACCGGCTTCGGCGTGGCCTCCAGTGATGAAAATGAATTTTCGTTTACCGTCAGGCTGCCCGAAGATGAAAGACCATTGTTCAAATTGGGGTCAAACCCGGGGATCGAACAGCCTGTTCATGTTGCAGGAATTCGCGATTTCGACAAACGCGAGTATCGGCTGTACATCGATGGGAATTTTATCGCCAGTAAACCATTTGGAACCTTGTTGGACATGGCAGCACCATTGTCGATTTGTGATCAGAACTATCAACCAGAGTTGCGAATGTATTCCGGTTGGATCGACGAAGTCCGGCTTTCCAGCATCCCGCGTTACGATTCTGACTTTGTCCCGTTGAAAAGATTCGAAACGGACAGCAACACAACAGCCTTGTACCACTTCGACGAAGGCACCGGCGATCTCCTTAAAGACTCCTCCGGTAATGGACACGATGGCAAAATCTTCGGCGCCAAGTGGGTGTCAGTTCCTTCAGCCTCCGTTTCTGAACGAGACATCGCGGAGTGAGTTCTATCAAAAGGTGGGCGTACGAGTCTGGTCGTGGGGACTTACGACAACTGGCGCGTAATAAGCTGACACCTCTATAAACAACTTAATTCACGACTAGAG
>NZ_JBFEFI010000023.1 GCF_040717535.1 Thalassoglobus sp. JC818 | reverse complement strand
AAGGCGAGAACCATAACCCAATGTGATTGAGCAGCGACAAACCAAGTAAGTAGGAAATCCTGCGATCCTTATAAGGCACACTGCCGGCGGCAAGCGACATACGTCGTTCTTTCGACGATACCCAAGAGGTCTTGCCAGCACCCTATTCGGCACGCTGAACGGACACTAACTTCCTCGAGGAGAGATTTGCCACAATTTCCGCCTGAGCCATCATATGGATCGCAAGTGAGGTTGTCCCCCAAAATGACGGAAATTCCTGACTGGCTGCTCCAAGGTAAAGTTCACCGGAGGAGATTGTGACGCAGACCTGAATCGCAAGCATGAAGGCTATCGACCACATTTTCAACGTGACGAATTCACTGCCATTCACACAAAACCTGACAATCAGCGCCAACGACGATAGAAGCAATGCACACGAAACAACCAGCCAACTGAAAGCTTGGGCATGAAGCGCCACTCCTCCAATAACTATGACACCACAAACAAGATAGCTGAACACCACTATTACCACAGACAAAAAAAGTTATATTCTTCGTCCGCGTTATTGTCGAATTCTGATTCTCACTACTGTTACATTTCATGTACCACTCTCGCAAATCGGCCTATATGAAAGGTTTCACCGACATCGGACACCACACATCGAAACTTGTCGGTCTGCAAGACTGACATGCGGTTTCGACAATGCACACGCGTCCTTTCTCGACATGATTGAGGCACGTGGCAAACCATGAAATCATGTACTCAAACTTGATGCTATGACATACCGGGACGGGTGGGGTAATCCAAACGTCATAGTGAACCACCCAACCTACAGAAGTGTTTGAACTATGAATAAGATTGCCAACCTGCCAAGGAACAATCTCCGCTCCGAAAGAGTCGAACGGTCAATGTGCGTTATTCGATCTCCGGATCTTCGTCGTACCGAAAGAAAGTGCTGTCAATGGGGTCGCGTGATTGCTTACTCGAACTTTGGCGAACACCTTGACCAAAGATGAACAGGTAAATCGTAACAGTCGCGCCCACAATCACCCCAACAGCCAATGCACGCGTGGGCTGAGACAAATAGAACGAAAGTACACTGTCGGAAAGAGTGCCCACGAGTGCGATACCAAAACCGAAAATCATCAATTTCGACAGGACACCGTACTTCTTTGAATTGCAGTCTTGGTTCATGTGCCACAGCCCTTGATTAAAAACGTCCTCACTTCCGCGCCAACTACGACTTCCCAGCATTTCGCAAACCGGAGAAAACCACTTTAGAACTCGCTGCGTGCACTACACTTCCCCACCATCGGTGTTAGAGCATACCCGCTTGGCCAGCGTTTGCGACTATCATTTTCTCCATGGGAGGATCTCACGCGCCTGCCGCGAATGAGATGGAAACAATGAGTGTTCCGGAAACACTCCGCGAGACAACTTCTGACCCTCCTTGCGATTAAGCAATCGCCTTCTATTGCTACCAACGCCGGTCGAGAAAAACACTCCGCTTGAAAGACGTGCATGGTGACGATTGTCGTGAGATCATCTTAACTCTCTGAAATGGCTGTCGGAAGCACTCTCTCCGATCTCTGGAGTTTCTCTCGCTGGCAGTTCATCGTCACGTCGCGGCCCAATAGCTCTCGGTCTCACGAAGGAAGAACTGCACAACCTTCAGAATCCGAATCACTCGCCTGCGTCTCAACACGAACTAAGGGTTAACGGAAAATTGGTGCTTCACCAGTTGATCGTCAAACGAACGAGGCATACTCTTCCCACTCCACTCAGAGCCCCCATTCCACCCTTGCGGAGCGCGCAATTGTTCGGTGAACATCCTCAATACTGGCTCAAACAACTGAGAACCCGCATCCTTGGCTCCACGCTTCATCCAAAGCGATCAAAAGGCGCTTCCCGCAGACGTTCGGTCATGTCGATTCGTCCATCGACCTTGTCAGAATTATTGGAAGACCGGATCGTTTTGTCGGCATTTACCGTCACAACGCTGGCAGACTCGGGAGCTGGGAGCCTGCGCGATGCAATCGATCAGGCCAACAGTAATCCCGGGAACGACTCTATCGAATTTGACGCCAGCCTGTCCGGGGAAATCACACTGTCCTCTGGGGAGCTTACGCTGAGCGACACCTCCGGTGATATCACAATTTCCGGGCGCGGAGCGAGTCAACTGACGATCAGCGGCAATGGGAATAGTCGCGTTTTTAATATCGAATCGGGGGTCTTCGCGAATATCAGCGGCCTGACCATCAGTAATGGCCAAGCTGAAAAAGGAGGAGGGATTTCGAACTCCGGTACCCTCACGCTCAACAACACGATCATCAGCGGAAACACTGCCACCACGAATTATGGTGGCGGAATCCTGAATGAAGGCAACATGAATGTTGTCAACAGCACACTGAGTGGGAATTCCGTGAGCGTGGCCTACGGATACTCGGTCGGCGGAGGAGCTGCAATCTTCAATTCGGGTGCCTTGTCGATTCTGAGCAGCACCCTGAGCGGAAACACTGCTCACAGCCTCAATGGCGGCGGAGTCTATAACGCTAGCCGGGCAAGCTTGACCATCACTGGAAGCACATTTAGCGGCAATGTTGCAGACGGTGGCGGTGGTGCCATCTTTAATACAGATGTCGTTCAATTGATCAACAGTACTTTGACCGGGAACAGTGCGAATTTTGGAGGGGGGATCGACAGCAGCGACGGCGAACTGACGATTACAAACAGCACGATCAGCGGCAACACTGCGAATGCTGAGGACTTCGGTGGCGCCATCAATTACAGTGGCACACTCATCATGAACAACTCCATCCTCGCTAACAGCACGAATGGACTTGATCTAAGTCACGGCGGAGCGATTCACAGTTCATCTGGCAGCAACAACCTTGTCGAGAATGGGGATATTGGAGGGCTCAGCAACACAATCACCGGGCAAGATCCAATGCTCGGCAGTCTGAGTGATAACGGTGGCCCGACCCAAACTCTCGCTCTACTCGAAGGCAGTTCCGCGATCAACGCAGGCAACAACTCTCTGGCCGTCGAATTCGGAACAACAGCACTGACGACTGATCAACGCGGGCTTGGTTTTCGACGCATTACAGACGGGACCGTCGACATCGGGGCTTTTGAGTATGAGAGTGGGCCTCCCATTTTCACTGTGACGAACCTGAACGACAGTGGTGACGGAAGTCTTCGCGATGCGATTGAGCAGGCCAACAGCAATGCTGGCAGAGAAACAATCGTGTTCGACTCCAGTCTCTCCGGGCAAATCACGCTGACCTCCGGCCAACTCATTCTGAGCGACACAACCGGAACGATTAGTTTGGAGGGATTGGGAGCGAACCTCCTGACAATCACCGGGAGCAACCTGAGTCGGATCTTCGAAGTGCAAGCGGGTGTGACCGCGACAATCAGCGGTGTGACCATTAGCGACGGGTATGCTCAATATGGCGGAGGAGTACGCAACGACGGAATTCTCACGATTGCCGCCAGCACAATCAGCGGCAACACCGCTCAGGGCCCTTCGGCCGGAGGCCTTGGCGGCGGAGTCTATAATTCTCTCGACGCCACACTCACAATCGTCAACAGTACCGTCAGCGGGAATACTGTAGTCAATGGCAGCGGTGGCGGGGTGTTCAACCATGGCTCGCTGACTGTTACGAATAGTACGATCAGCGGAAATACCGCCACTGGGAACAACGGCGGCGGAATCGTCAATTACGGAAGTGCGACTGTCACTTCAACTACAATCAGCGGCAATTCCATCGACGATGCTGGAGGTGCTGGAATCGGGAACGCCGGAACGTTGGTCCTGAACAATACCATCATCGCCAACAGCCTGAGTGGATTTGACCTTGATAACTATGGAACCATGTCGGGCAGTCACAACCTCATCGAAAATGCCGACTCGACAGCGGGACTATCAAACACGATCACCGGCCAAGATCCGCTGCTTGGGGATCTCGAGTACAATGGCGGCCCTACGCAAACGCACGCACTTCTTGTGGGGAGTGTCGCTGTGAATGCCGGTGACAACCTTCTCTCCGTCAATCCTGAAAACGATCCACTGCGGACTGACCAACGTGGTGAGGGATATACACGTATTGTCGGAGTGACTGTCGACATCGGTGCCTATGAATTGAGTGATGGAACGTCTGAAACCTTCACCGTCACGACCCTCGCAGATTCGGGAACCGGCAGCCTTCGCGATGCAATCGATCAAGCCAATGCCAATGAAGGCGACGAGATCATTCAGTTCTCCGCAGCACTGGCAGGAGGAACGATTACGCTCACATCGGGACAACTGACGTTGAGCGATACAATCGGAACCATGACCATCGTGGGACTCGGGGCCGATCAGTTGACAATTAGCGGAAATGGTAACTCCCGAGTGTTCCAAGTCGAGACCGGAGTGACAGCCTCAATCAGCGGCCTGACGATCAGTGACGGAAAGACCATTTACGCCTACGACGACGCGAACAACGGCGGCGGTATTGATAACTACGGATTCTTAACACTGGCAAATAGCACCATCAGCGGGAACTCAACCGTTGGTGGCGGTGGTGGGGGAGGAGGAATTTACAACCGAGCTTCCGGACAACTAACAGTTACCGGCAGCACACTGGCCAATAACTCTGGCGACAACGGCGCCGGCATCACCAACAATGGAAAACTTTCTGTTTCCAACAGCACATTCAGTGGAAATTCAGGAGGTTTCGGCGGCGGTATCTTAAACACTAGCCCGAGGTTTACATTAGAAGTTTCCAACAGCACGTTCTATGGGAATTCAGGCAGTGCGATCATGAATATGAATTCGCTCGTCCTGAACAACTCCATTCTCGCGAACAGCCTCGGCAGCAGTGACCTCGACGGAAACTCAAGTGGCGGTACACTTTCTGGAAGCAACAACCTCATTCAATGGAACAATACGACCGGTCTCGTCAACACGATCACTGGCGTAGACCCTATGCTCGGAGATCTTCAGGACAACGGAGGTCCCACACCGACGATGGCCCTGCTCGCTGGCAGCGCAGCTATCAATGCCGGTGACAACTCCCTCGCAGACGACCCGCAGAGCGGTAACGCTCTCACAACTGACCAGCGTGGTGCCGGATTCAGTCGCATTACCGGCGGTACTGTCGACATCGGGGCATATGAATATCAGAGTTCGCCCGCACCCACAAACGTCGTGACGAACAGCTTCATTGCTCGAAATGGACGACTGAACGTCAATGGCCACCACGGAGACGACATCATCGGTCTGTTTGGGACTGGAGAGGGAATAATTGAAGTCAGGATCGACACGACTGGCGACGGACACTTCGACACCGTGGCGGAATCATTTCAGAACGTGAAATCGATCCGCGTCGACTTAGGAGAGGGGAACGACTCGCTGTTTGTTGGAGGTGACTTACAGCTACGGAAAGGGCTGAAAATCACCGGCGGCAGCGAAGCTGACAGAGTTCACTTTGTTTCCGACGAAAGCTTCTTTAATTCCACAACTCCTACGAGCATCGACGCCAAAGTTAAAATCAAGCTCGGGGACGGCGACAATCACGTCAGATTCGAAGGATCGACTTTCGAGAAGAATGTCACCTTGAAACTCGGGAGTGGCGACGACGGAATTGTCAGCAATGGAGCAACCTTTGGTAAGAAGCTGAAGGTTCTCACTGGAGACGGAGACGATGTCATTGCCCATTCGAATAACACCTACTTCTCCCGAGCAAGCTTCTTGCTCGGTGGCGGCGATGACGTGTACTCGGAATTCGACGGAACGTTCGACAAACACTGGTTCGCACACTTCGGCCCGGGTTCGGATACTCTCGACGAAAGCGGCAATCAAATAGCGGGCCGAACTCGCCTATGGAGTTACGAGGAACGCCCTCGCACTTAAGCGACAAGTACCTGACTCAACACTTACTCACTTGGCAAAGAGTCATTGCAGTCTGCAGAGAGCAGTCTGGCAATCGACACTTGAGTGCGGTTCTGATCTCATCATCAGAGTAAGCGAACGTTTCTCCCAGACCTGCGAATGAGGCGGAAGTGCAATCGTTGCTGCAAGAACGCGTCTCGCTCACGCAATTTCCAAACGTCTGACCGAACATCCTGACAGAACCATCATACGTCCGCGACATGTGCGTCGTCATCCCCACTTCAAGCGAGTGCTGAAATCAGCGCGAGTTGGGTGTCCTGTCAATCTCCGTCCCGTCGGGATAGCTGATCATCAATCTCCTTAGACTCAGCCATAGCTCCACCCACCTTGCTAGACCGGAACTCATTGAGGTGCCTTGAATCCGAACGTGCCAAAGACTCCTCCCTTGGGCATAGTCGACTGAACATTCTCATGCATTCTCATTCTTTGTCGCCCATTAGAAATCGACGGTGACCAACCACACCCTTCATCATGCAAGCCACACGAACCGTCAACGCCCCAGCAGCCATCCCTTCCACCCTAAATCTTCAACAGGAATCGAAAACTCAGCATTGAACTCGTATCTGATCTTAACGTCCTGCATAGAAAACGTCACCTCGACTCTTTGCAAATTCGCCAGCCGAATCTGAGAATCGTTTAATGGACTTCTATTGAACTCCATACGACGACCATCTGACAGATCCAGAACGACCTGGAACGGCTGATGAAAAAAGTGTTCTGGAAGACTGATCTCATTCTCAGCATCGAGTATGTGTTTCTCTTTGCCTGAGACAATCGACGCAGAACGTACATCGGTCAACTCTCCTTGAAAAACGACGGTCAAAGCCGAATTACTCTGCAAGCGTTACTGACGCCCATACCGCAATTCCGAAACGATTAGAAATACAAGTCCAACAATCAACACCCCAGCGAAAACTGCTATTCGTCGCAACATTTTGTATATGCGCATTCAATACTTCGAAACAGTGAACAAGTTTAGCGAGATAGCTGCTTGAGCGTTGGAGTAAAATCAGAAACACATTCTCACTCCCAAGTGTCACCAGTGGCTCAACTGGCCGAAAAGAGCTGACCAGTCGTCATTCCTTGAGTACGGTTCTCGTTTTCGACATATGGGCAATTGAATGTTCCTCACGGAATTGCAGAATGTCTAACCAGTCAGTCTTCCGGAATCATGATACATCCGCCAAAAGTGAGTCGCCATCCCCTCTTCAACGGTATCAAGGAGCCCCTGCCAAATTATTCGTCCTCGCAATTGCCGTTGAATCACGCAAGGTGATCATCTACGTCATTAATCGTCAGACACAGCCTGACCTACTTTGCTATTCGGTCCCTTCAGCGGACTCTATGTCGCGTGCCTGGATTATTGTAACTTGACCGGCAGGGAGCTTGGAAACATTATTGCACCAGGAAACAATATCATCTGCTGAGCCGCTTACGCCATCTGGCCCTGCTGACCACACGGTATACGCACATTGCTTCGGTGTCACGTACCTCACCGCAATATGCAGGCGATTTCCCCATGGATCTCGAATGGTGCGTTGAGGATCTTCAACACTTGAAATGAACATCGGTTTCACTATTTCATCATATGAATCGTCGTCAACAATCACCCATTCTTCGCTTCTGGTGGTTACCATTTGAGACTTCTCAAGATGTGAGTAAAGCGATCGTACAGTTGAGTCAGCCTCAGTATTCTCCGCTAGATGCCATAGGTTTTGCACATAGGCCACAACGGTACCAGCTAAGACAAACAGGCTGAGACATACGAATCGATGCTGCTTCGAGTTGTGTACTAACATTTAGGAAACCAAAGCCAATTCCGGGTTGCTGCATTACGAGATAAGGATTCACGTTGCATGCCGTTGTATTGCTATGACAGAAGGCCCTGAGTTTCACTGACCAATCAGATGATATCAATCTGGGAAGAATTCGAGTATTCCATTTAACTTCAAGCCGATGGATATCGGACAGGCTCTCACCACCGAATTGACTCGTGCTGGCTATGGGCCAGATCGCAGTCATCCAATATGGCACGAGACGCAATTCACCGGCAATCCGACACCCAAACCTTTTTGGCCACCAGACCTATCAGTCGGGCAGTGCCCCGTCTAGAAGATCACTCGCAGACTGTACCCCAAGCGCCCCCGCCCTTACTGCGCATTGGGGAAGCAAATTCATTGCAGGTCGTTATCGCAGAAATTCCTGACGCTCCATCCGGATTGCTCAGCGTGTTGACCTGTCCACGGTTGTTGTACGACTTCATCTTATCGAGTCTCGGCCGTACTGACCAGATCCAAAAGAACAGTCACAGATCTACGATCGGTCCCTACAACTAGTTTCTCTCCGCAGGCAATTTCCTTAACTCCAAATTTGAAACGTTTGTCTTCCTGGAGCGTGTTGTTATCCAGTCGAAGACACGTCGTTCTCTCTTCGTCTGAAATCCATACCTCGGAATTGCTGCGCACTCCGAAACAGGAGATGATCCGATCAGTGCAAGGAACGAATTTGCAACTTCTCTCACTCCAATCTACAACAACGAACTGCTGATTCACCTCAGACCATGCCCAAACAGTTTCTTCACTCGTAGCGACGAAATCGATTTGGTCGGCGATCGGGCTGCTTGCAATGACGGGGGCGCCACCATCAGTGGGATCCTGCTGATCGAAAGCCAACAGCGTTCCATCGTGAAACAAGACCATCCAACTCTCGCGCGAGGAGATGACACTCACAGGCAACGATAACAGCTGCGAATCTTCCCAGACGATTTCTCCCGTCGAGCTATCTAACATCTTGATTTCACCCCCAGCTCCCCAGTCCGATTCTCCATCATGGCCTGCAACGACGAGTCTCTGCAGTCCTCCTGTGACCGCCACGCCCGTGATCACGCCGCCAAGAACCTCCGCAGTCCATTCAACTTCTTGGCTTTCGAGATCAATTGCAGCAATCGCACCAGCACTTGCAATTTCTGAACGAGCAATAAACAACTTCCCAGAGGAGGCGTTCAATGCAACTTCACATGATCGATCAAATGGTGACCTGATGAGAGCACGTTCCTCAAGCTGGTGATCGAGAACGATTACCCCTCGGGCTGGACCTACTACGAAAATTCGGTCCTCAGCGTTTGAAACGAATATCTGGCTGACTCCACCTTCAACGTCGCACTTTTGCCGAAGTCCGTGCGGTCGATGATGGTCACAGGCACTGAAGCACAATGCGCTAACTAGTGCCACCACGGCTAGCCAATAGTGCCTTTTGTTGCTGATCATGGAGACCTCACTATTCAAGCTGAACGTACTCTGACGGCAGCACACCGAAGCAACTCGGGTTGTCATCATTCGAGAGGTCGTTTCAAAACCGGTACTTCATTGCTTGGAAAGCGAGTTTCCTGTCATGCGGTTCGAGGAGGAACTCAAATGACATTTAATTTACCATGCCGATGTGGCTGCAACGACGGTAGCATGCCGACTCGACATCAAGAGTAACCACCAATATCTTAAAGGTCGACAAATCTCAAAAAGGGATACTTCATCCAACATTTCTTGAGACAAGTAAATCTTTCCCACTCTATCGAAATTGAGCTCCAATGACGAACTTCGGCAAGACCATCTTTGGATCGGTATTTGGTTCACTACTCGCGATGTCTGGTTGCGGTGCGCCCACGGATCCCAAAGAAGGCATTGCGGAACAACCATCAGTGATTGAGGAAATCGCAGTTGCTGGTTTCGATCCCGACGGAGAGCCGGTCATCAAAAAGTGGTCCGATGGAACCATTTCGATCCAATTCGAAGCGATGCCGCCGTTCTTTGCAGAAGACGAAGGAACCGAAGAAGAGTTCGAAAATTTCGAGTCCAAAATCCAAGAGTCGCTGGGAGTCGATGTCCGTCGTGATGATCGCGAGTTATTTGTCATCGAAAAACCGAATCCCGACACTGCAGAAAAAGCCAAAGCGTGGCTTGAGTCTCACCGCAGCCTCGGAACTTGATCGGCGAAAATGCGGCATCGATCATAGCGACGGAGAGATGCTGCCCCTTCAGAACTCTAACGCCGTTGACTTTATGGATGCGCGGAAGTAATCTCAATTTGGGTTAAGGGTTTCTTGAATTGCACATTCTTTAGGATTCGAAAGAGTCGAGGGCACTAAATGGTTTCCACATTCTCTCTAAACGAAGATGCTGTTGACAACTGTGGTCTGATTGACATTGAGAAGGCAGAAGTCGTTCCTGGCATTTTGAATGGAACGTTCTTCCTGATCGTCTCAGGCACAAAGCCATGCGTTAACATGAAGGTTGAGCTTCAACCTTTGGTTTACGTGAGGTGCCCGGAATACTGGGGAATCCAAGTCATCGGGTGCGTGCCTGGGGGAATTTGCCTTCCGCAAACGGCCCCGTTTGTTGTCGCCATTCCATTGGCAGGTGTGACCGGTTCGAAAGGAATTGAGGTACTGAGTGCATCGAGTTCTGAAAAGTTCGAAGTCACCGGAGGCTGCAAGGGCTAACTTCCTCAAACTTCCGATGGTAATTCTACGTCGCCATGCATTCGAAATGCGACGGCCCTCTGCGATTCGAGAGGCTTCTCGCGAGTTCCGAGGGCATTTTTAGAATGACCAGTTCTCACTGCGCTGACGCATCGCGCCACAGATTGAGGTTTGATGCTTCAGCCTAGAAATGCGATGCATTCTTATCTTTTTCCCTCTGACTCTGAACTATGGAATGTGAGTCAAATGCGGGTTTTTATCATCTGCTTGTGCTCTATCTTCTTCCTCGTCAGTGAAGGAGAGGCCGGCTTTAACCTGCGAATCGAGATCACTGGATTTAAGTACACTGACACTCAGGAGCTTTCACAGGGAAAAATGATCGTGAACCTCTTCGCGATCGACCACAATGGGAACGGTATCATCGACAGCAGTTCGGAAGTCCCCTATTGGAGATTTTCCCACACAGGCTTTGAGCGACTGCCTGGGCTCACCGAATCGAGCTATCCCGGTACCTACTATTGGGTGAGCTTCTCACCTGGCGATTATGAAGTCGCTCCCGGACTGAAAATGGGAGGAGGAGGCGTTGCCGGTCAAATTGTTTTCGGTGGTGACACTTTGTACCGATTTAGCCTCACCAACAGGTCGGCAAGCATCTACTCTCCGATCATGTGGCAGAACGACGTCTCTGCGAGCAATGCGACGATCAACGTCTACTCTGTCCCGGAGCCGACATCTTTCGCTTTGATTGGAATCGGCATTGCAGGATCGGCGTACTTTCAGCGCAGAAAGCATCAGGCAAGAGCATGTGAAGAGCACGGAAGTTGACACTCTCGCATTTGCGTCTGACCTCTCAGCATCCGCATAAGCTTTGGCTTCAAACAATACCATCTGCGAAACTCTCAACCCTGGACGTCTGATTCGCGTAGCGAGTCGACTGTTCTCACGCCTGCAAGAACCATCGGACGGGACGTCTCACAGGAGATGCCTGAGTACATTTTCCTCTTGCGTCCGACAGAGCGATGCAAAGTTGT
>NZ_JBFEFI010000022.1 GCF_040717535.1 Thalassoglobus sp. JC818 | reverse complement strand
GGCCGTTTTCAAAACACGAGAAAAGTGTGTTGAGAGAGTGTGTCGAGACTGTCAGGTTTAGTCGATTCCGACCGATTTTGGTTTGATTTAAGCAGGTTTGAAATCGGTTTCACTGTATAAATCATGCGGTCATAAAAGTAGATAAAACTTTTAGGAAACCAACGCTCTATCCTGCTGAGCTACGAGGGCAGGTGTGGAAAGATTACGTTGTCACTCTCGTGTTGACAACTTTAGACCAGTTTGTGGTCTCTCAGCATCTGTTTGCTCTGAGTTCTTCGAGGATTTTTGTTTCAGGTCGCCACAGTCGCTTTGCTCGTCAGCCAAAGATCAAAGTGCATGATTTTCGATATCGATGACTCGTTTTTCCACGAGTAGTTCTTGTTTCTCTCAATGGTGCATCGAACCGTTGGGCAAGAAGCGGTAATATCGAGTCATTGAAAATGATTCTCGAATGCGTATTCGAAATCCAAGTGCTCGCGATGTGAAGAGTGTGTGAGATGATCAAGCAGTTTCGGATTGCCGTTGTCTTGGCTTTTGTCGGAGTGATCTGTTTCGAGAGTTTGCTGTTGGGCCAGGATTTCTCTAAATCGTCGCGTCCGAATATCGTTTTCATTCTGACTGACGATCAAGCTCCGTGGGCGATGGGGGCTGCCATTCGAAAAGGGCTTTTCGATTCTGTTCCGACGGCAGCCACTCCGAACATGGATCGACTGGCCGCTGAAGGGGCGATGTTTTCGAATTTCTTCTGCACGACGCCAGTTTGCAGCCCTGCCCGAGTCGCGATTGCGACTGGGAGATACGCGAGTGAATTCGGAGTCGACGATTTCATTCCGTCTCCAACGCACAAATTGTTCGATGTCGAGAATCAACAGTCTCTCGAACCGGAAGCGAGCCCGACGTTTGCCGAGGTTTTTCAGTCCAATGGGTATCAAACTGGTTTGGTTGGCAAGTGGCACCTCGGGGATTGGACGCTTCCCGGAAACGAACGATTTCATCCAACGTCGTTCGGGTTTGATGAGTTCACCGGTCTGCTATCCGGGGGAACGACTCCGGATGACCCGGAGCTGGAAATTGACGGGGAGGTCAAGACGGTTCCCGGGTTGACGACGGATCTTTTGACGGATCATGCCCTCAATTTTATTGAGCGAGCGTGTCTCGAGGGGAAACCGTTTCTGCTTTGCTTTCATACTCGAGCACCGCACGGTCGCTGGCTTCCCGTTGCTCCTGAAGACTGGTCGCCATATGAGACACTCGATCCATCGATTCCCAAATATCCGGACCTTAACGTCGAGAAGGTCAAGAAAGACATGCGTGAGTACTTGGCCAGTACGAGCGGAGTCGACCGCAACCTTGGCCGTATTCTGGACGAATTGGATCGGCTGCAGATCAGTAAGAATACGATCGTGATTTTCTCATCTGATCACGGTTACAACATGGGCCACAACGGGATTGTTCATAAGGGGAACGGGATTTGGGCGACTCAAACGAAGCCTCCCGGAGAGTATCATCACAAGACACGTGTGATCTCGAACAAGTATCGTCCCAATCTGTACGATCTTTCATTGAAGGTACCCACGATTGTGAGGTGGCCGGGGCGAGTCAATCCGGGGTCGGTGATTGATTACACCGCCACCAGTCTCGACTTCTTCCCGACTCTGCTGGCCATGGCAGACATTCCGATCCCGGCGAATCTGAATCTACGGGGACGCAATTTGACGTCTATTCTGCAAGGCGAACTCTCTCCGCTATGGGATCAGGATCTCTATGCTGAGTACAACATGATTCACTACGCAGTCGCGACGCTGCGGTGCTATCGAACTCCCGGTTTTAAGTTGATTCGAGACTTTCACAATGACGGGCGAGATGAGTTTTATGACCTCGTTGAAGATCCTGAGGAGTCGGTCAATTTGATTGATGATCCTGATCCGCGCGTTCAGAAAACGATTCAGGAATTGCACGAAAAGTTGATGACCCGCATGGAGGAGATCAACGATCCTCTTTTTGATTCATTAAAGCAAACATCGAACATTCCGAACGTCGAGCGTTGACACGTCAATCATTCCTACTGACACTGAGCGTCCCCGAACTTCCTCAACGACTCGCCCACCTTCATCAAGGTTCTTGAACAAGTCACGGACTCATGCGTTCGAAGAAGCTGACCTCCGATCTCATTGAGTTCGTTGCTGTCAGTGATGAATCGTTTCAAATCGCTTAGAGTTTCAATCGGTCAATGACTAAAGCTTGAATCTCGTGAAGCAGCAGAGTCGTTTCAAAATTGAGTGCCTTCCTGATGCTTGAAGGCTTCGACAATCTGGAGCAAATACATGGTGCACAAACAGTCGATTTCCGTCCTGTCGTGGCTCGTGCTTCTGGCACTACAACCGTTGGTCGTTTTCGGAGCGGATTCTGATTGGAAGCTGCAGCCTCTTCCGTATAACAATCCGGGTTTGAAAGTGGACCTGGGTGTTGGATTGTGGGCAGACCCGCTGCCGTTGGACTATGACAACGACGGGGATCTCGATCTGCTGGTGTCGTGTCCTGACAAACCATCACGGGGAATTTACTTTTTCGAGAATCCGTCAAACGATCCTTCCGTCGCGATGCCGGTCTTCAAGGCTGGCGTTCTGATCGCTCCGACAGATCGCTACATGATGTTGAGTCTCGTTGATGGTGAACCGGTCGTGATGCGTCCCGGTGAGATGTTTCGCCGCGATGCAAAAACTGGAAAGTTCGATTTCACCAAGCCGGAGCGAATCAAAGCACCAAAGAATCCTCATCACGGTCCAGGAATTCGGACGCGGGGGAACATGTGGCGTTCGGTCGATTACGATGGCGATGGTGATCAGGATCTTCTGATCGGAATCGGAGACTGGACCGATCTGGTCTGGGACCACGCGTACGATAACAACGGAGTCTGGAAAAACGGGCCGCTGCATGGATATGTCTATTTCGTTGAGAATACCGGAACTGATGAGAAGCCAGATTACGCTTCTGAGCCACAGCGTTTGAAAGCGGATGGTGGAGATCTCGATGTCTTTGGTTGGCCTTGTCCGAACTTTGCTGACTTTGATGGGGATGGCGATCTGGATCTGATTTGCGGTGAGTTCCTGGATGGTTTTACCTATTTCGAAAACGTCGGCACACGTTCGGAGCCTGAATACTCTGTCGGCGAAAAGTTGATCGATTCGTCGGGAGAACAGCTCCGGATGTCTCTTCAAATGATCACGCCGAATGCGATTGACTGGGATTCCGATGACGATCTCGACTTGATCGTCGGTGATGAAGATGGGCGCGTGGCGTTTGTTGAAAACACCGGGGAACTTCGAGATGGGCGACCAGTGTTCCACGCTCCTGTGTACTTCCAGCAAGAAGCGGACACATTGAAGTTCGGCGCGTTGGCGACTCCATTCATCTACGATTGGGACAACGATGGTGATGAGGACATCGTCTGCGGCAACACTGCAGGCGAGATTGCTTTGTTCGAGAATCTAGGCACAGCTGAAAACGGTCTTCCAAAGTGGGATGCGCCTCGTTTGTTGGATGTTCGTCAGGAGGACGGAGAGGAAGTTCCGTTTCGAATCATGGCTGGCCCGAATGGGTCGATTCAGGGACCATGTGAAGCTAAGTGGGGATACACAACTCTTTCCGTTGCGGATTGGGACGGCGATGGCGACGGCGACATTATTTACAATTCGATCCTCGGTCGCATCGGTCTCTTGATCAACGACTCTGGAGTCTTAGTCGAAGAAACATTCGATACCGGGCTAAGTGAACTTCCTCCAGCTTGGGACTGGAAGCAAACTCCATCGAGCACAGCTTTGACTCAATGGCGAACGACTCCACTTGTGACCGATTTTGACGAGGATGGATCTCTCGATCTTGTTCACCTTGATCAACAGGGATATTTGGTTTTGCGACGTGCTGGTGGTCCGGCTGACCGCATTTTTGTTGATGAGGATGGTTCCGAGCTTCAATTGAATGCAGGTTCCTGTGGTCGATCTGGCCGAGTGAAGCTGGCTGTCGTCGACTGGGATCGGGACGGGCGAACAGACCTGCTCGTTAATTCGGAAAACGCCACATGGTACCGCAATTGCGAAACTCGCGGAGACAAGGTCGTACTTAAGAAAATCGGAAATCTGGCCAAGCGAAACGTGTCGGGGCACACATCCAGCCCGGCTATTAGTGATTTCAACAAGGATGGAGTTCCGGATCTGATTGTGGGCAGCGAGAACGGAAGGATTTATCACATTCTGCACGATGACTGTGAAACATACTCAGAAGATATGCTCGCTGCGAAACCGCCTCAAGAAGCGAAGTCTCCGAGAATTCCTGGTCTTGAGCAGGAAGAGTTCATCTACACAGACGCTCCATTTAAAGAGTGTCATGCTTCGACAATTTGTGAAACTTCCAGAGGACTGGTTGCCTCATGGTTCGGCGGAACAAAAGAGGGAAGAGACGACGTTGCCATCTGGACGAGCTACCACGATGGCACAAAGTGGTCGAGCCCGACGATGGTTGCTGACGGTGTTCAGCATGATGGTCTGAGATATCCGTGTTGGAATCCGGTTTTGTATCAACATCCGGGAGATGCTCCGACGCTGCTATTCTTCAAGGTCGGCCCGAATCCCCGAGAATGGTGGGGAGAGATGATGGTCAGCTACGACCGCGGACGTTCGTTTGTTGACCGTCGTCGTTTGCCGGAGGGGATCGACGGGCCTGTCCGTTGTAAGCCAATTCTTCTCGATGACGGAAAGACGCTTCTTTGTGGATCGTCGACTGAGTACGACGGATGGCGAATTCACTTTGAGTCGACACAACTCGAAGATGGACAGCCTTCGGGAACATGGTCACGTGTGGGGCCAATCAATGATGCTTCGAAGTACAATGCAATTCAGCCAACCTTCATTCAGCTTCCAGATGGTCAACTCAAGGTTCTCTGTCGTACGAAAGAAGGAGTGATCGTTTCGAGTTCATCAGATGATCAAGGCAAGAGTTGGTCGCCACTTCAGCCGATCGACTTGCCGAATCCGAATTCCGGAATCGAATCGGTGACTCTCGCGAACGGCAAGCACCTGCTGGTTTACAATCCACTCGGTAGCGGCGTGACTGGTTGGGGACGAAGAGGAGTGCTGAGTTTGGCGATGTCCGACAATGGTGAGGATTGGAAGTCAGTCGCGGATTTGGAGCGAGAAGAGAAAGCCGAGTTCAGCTATCCCGCCGCCATTCAAACTTCCGACGGGAAAGTGCACATTGTCTACACTTGGAAACGACAACGGCTGAAGCATCTTGTGATTGATCCGAGTGAGTACAAGTAGAGTTCACTCAAGATCAATGACGAGACGTTCACCTTCTCGGTGAGAAGTGCGATCGTCATACACAAAATGAATCTGGGAGTTCAACGGTTCGTGAGACGAATTGTTGAGCTCCCTTTGTGTTAGTTCTGAGGTGAGTCTTCGATGGGCTGACTTCAATCTGCCTGAATCGGGATTTTCACTCGTTGAGGGACTTCGCTCTCCCGAAATGCAATTCGTGTCGCCTCTCGATAGAAAATTCGAAGGCGGTCGACGTGTGTTTTCGCGCGATCCAGAAACGCTTCTGAGAGTCGGCGTGTTTCGCCTCGGACGTCGAGTTCGACGAGGGTTTCCCACAGCAGGACTCTTGACTGACTTGCCATCAACATGGCTTCCAGTTCAACAACTCGGCTCAGGTCAGAATACTTGGTCCACTCTCCGTTCATTTTGAGTCGCCCCAGCTTTTCCATCACCCAGCCCGCCATTTCTTTTGAGACCGGGCGACTGCCTCCCATGTCGCTCAGAAGGTCGAGCAGGGTTTGCTTTTGGTTTCGGACCTCGGAAGCCAGTTGTTCCAGAAATCTGGGGAGATCGGGGACAGTTTCTCCCTCTTTATTCGAATTCCTGCACCGGGCGATCAGTTCCAATTCAGCAGTCATCAGTGCTGCATGGTCACCCAGGAAAATTTTGAGGTAATCAATCATCTGTGCGTCTCCTCCACGAATGACATCGATGAGATAACTTGCTCGAGAGATCTGCTGCATATCTTATACCGCGATCAATGTGAGGAGGTAGCTCACTGTGGCTGCATCGCTTTGATTAGGAGTGAGAAGCAGCTGCGACGGTTTTGCAAGGTGCAGCCGATCAGAGGGTCAATGGCAATTGAGTAGCGATCGAGTTGGTTGATCGTTTTTTGCTCAGTAGTGTTTGTCGTGAACTCGAACAACTTCGCGGAGACGGGCGAAATCCGACTTGCAGAAATTGTCGATCAAGTCCGTTTACGTCGACGGTTCGAATGGCTTCAGTTGCTTCCTTGTCGGAACAACGTCTTTAAGCGTGACGCTCTTGAGGTACTCCTTTTGAATCCGCTCAGCTTCAGCCAGGACACCCTTGAGTTTGCAGAAAGAATGAATCCGACAGCTTTCGTCAGATCCGACGCAGCTGAGGAGATGCAGATTCCCCTCGATGTGTTCGATGACATCGCCGATGCGGATTTGCTCGGGTGTCATGGCCAGCTCGATTCCTCCTCCGATTCCTCGGACGCTGCGGATGTACCCGAATCGGCCGAGCAGGTTGACGACTTTCGCGACGTGATGAACCGAGATCCCGAAGAGTGTTGCGACATCGGCAGCTTTGGCGCGCTGTTGCCGAGTCGCCAGGTACATCAGCGTGCGAAGAGCGTAATCGGTTTGAATAGTGAGCTGCATGGGCTCTCTTTGTCGGGCTTTGAGTCTTCGTTGTCGTTCCACAAATGGAATTTAAGTTTCCGCGTGTGAGTGGCTTCTCCGTGGGTCTCTTCGTCGGTCAATCGTCCGAAGATAGCGTATCAGAATTCTCTGTCGACGTTCTTCATTCTGAAATCGCTGCTTCAAGCATTCGCAACACGTCTTCGATTCGTTGTCCGTGCTGTTGTGCGACGTAGCCGAGGGATCTTCCGCCACATGTCACGTCGAACCCAAGTGTCTCGAAGACGCGCATCGTTTCGGGGTGCTCCAGAATCCAGTCTGGGATCGAGTGGTCTTCGTCGCAATTCATTGGAGGAACTCTTGACCTGGAGGTAGTTGAGCAGTTAAAAGGTGCAAAACATGCACTGGTTATACATGTTTTGAGGCTGTGTGCCAATCTGGTTCTTCGACACTGGAGAGAAGCTGTCATGAAGAGAATGATTCTTACTGCGTTCGCCATGTTCCTGTTCGCGTTGGGGTTGCTCTCGAGTGGACCTGTCGGAACAGAAGCGACTGTTCAGGCGGAAGATGTCAAAGCGGCGAATTCAGATGTGCAGAGTGCGAAAGGTGCCGAGCAGGCAGCTGTGGAACGGACACGAAAGAAGGTCAACGAACTCGATAACATTTTCAAACAAACTATCGTGCTGATCACCGACAAATACGTGCATGGTGACGATGATTTCGCCGCCGGGAGCGCTGCGGTTTTGTTGTTCAAGAACATTTCAGACTCGGGTGAGACGAAGATTCGTCTTATCGATGCTTCTGGAGAACCGTACGAACCCGAGAACGTTGCTAAAGACGCTTTCGAAAAGGCCGGGATCAAGAAGCTAAAGCAGGGAGCACAACAGCATGAAAAAGTTGTTGTCGATGGTGAAAAGTCCTACCTGCGTGTCATGACTCCCGTGCCAGTTGTTATGGAAAAGTGTGTGATGTGTCACGCTCATTACGCCGATGTGCCTGAAGGATCACCAATTGGAGCCATTAGTTACAAGGTTCCGATTGAATAACTGGCGGCAACTGCAAGCTGTGATATCAATCGCGAAAACGTCAAGACGTGACCAACTGCAGGCGTACCTTCTGTGACTTTGGACAAGCGAGTAGACTTGATGACGACTCGAGGCTCCAGTTGGCAAAGAACGATCTCGCTCTCGGCAATTGTGCTTCTCTTTTTGACGCTCCTGAGCGGTCAGAATTTGGTTTGTGATGCAGAATCCGAAGACATTCGCCCGGAAGCTGTGTCGACTTCACAGGAGGGCGACGTCGCGCACGCGAGGCGTCTTGCGTCGATTCTTTTTGAGTCGGTGCATGGCTCGCTTCAGGTCATGCATCGGGATCTCTTCCAAGAGGAAGAAAGTTTGCAAATCCCATCTCGATCTTTGGAGGATGTCTTCGGTGTTTTAAAGCGCAAGTACAACGTTCAGCTGCGTTGGCTTGCCGTCGACACGCCAGCGATGAATATCGATCACGAACCCTCCAATGACCTTGAGAAGGAAGCGGTCCGAGTCCTTCGAAATCCGGAAGGTCACTTCGAATCGGTTGAAGGGAATCAGTTTCACTTTGCCGGACGAATTCGATTGTCGACAACGTGTCTTGGTTGTCATGTCCCTCGGCGGTCAGATAATGATGATCGTTTCGCTGGACTCTTAATGACGCTGGATTTACGAAGTGAGCCAAGTCAGGAAGAGGAATGAATTCTTACTCCCAGCTGATTGAAGACTACCTGGCCGGTCCGCAGGAGCTGCGTCGGGCAGTGGAGGGAATGACGACCAGTCAACTCGATGCAGCTCCAGTGCAGGGGGCTTGGTCGTCGCGACAGGTTGTCTGTCACATCGCAGATTTTGAAACAGTTTACGCTGATCGAATGAAGCGAGTGATCGCAGAAGATCGCCCACCGTTACGTGGTGGCGACCCTGATCTGTTCGCTACGAGACTTGCGTATCACGATCGTGACGTCGAGGTGGAGTTGACCATTGTGGACTTCACTCGCCAGCAGATGGCTGAGATCCTCAGGAAGTCGACCGACGAAGACTTTCAGCGAGTCGGCTTACATTCAGATGATGGTCCGTTGACTCTGAAAGTTCTTCTCGAACGGATCGTTTCGCACATTCCACATCACGTTCGATTCATTGACGAGAAACGCAAACTTCTCAACGGCTGAGTCAATGTTCATGTCTCTGGCTGCGAAGCGAAACTCGTTCGATTGAAGATTTGCTATTGGTCGTCGGATGGCTTATCCCCAAATGTCTCGCTGTTTTGGAAAGCAATCGTGACGACGTCTTCTTCGTCTTCTGGAGGTTCTTCAGTTTTCTGTGGTGGGACCTGTTTCTCTGGTTTCTGACTTCTTCCGCGATCAATCAGAGTCAGGATGGCTGGCAGGGTGACCAGCGACACGAACAGGCAACTCCCGACTCCGATCACCAAAACCAAACCGAGTGATACAAGTCCCTGGTGCGCGGCAACCAGCATGCTCCCAAAGCCCATCATTGAAGTCAGTGAAGTGAGGGTCACAGCATTAATGGTGCTCGGTGAAGTCTCATAAGGACCTCGAGTGAGTCGAAAGTCGTGCGTCACATGGACACCATCATCGACCCCAATTCCTAGGATCAATGGCAGGACGATCAGGTTTGCAGGATTCAGGTCGATGTTCGTCATCGCAAAGATTCCGAACATCAGAAATCCGCCTGCAATCGGAGGAAGTAAGGTCAGAATGACATTGCGTGTGCTTTCAAAATCAAAAACGAACGCCACCAGAATGGCGACAATGGTGTAGAGCGCCAAAAGGTGCGCGATGTTCGATTCCTCGCCTGCGTGCTGACTCATGAAGTGAGTAAATCCAACAACGGCAAGCGGCGCTATGAGCGTGACACACAACGGTCCCAGCGAAATTGCGTCAATCAGCAGAATGAGAGTCACGACGACCAACGCATAGATGGCAGCATCAAAGTAGCTGTTGCGGATTTGACGAGCAGCTTCGAAGTTCTGAATGGGCGTCCCGGTAATGAGCGGGTCCACACTGCGAACTTGGTCGATAAACGCTTCGAGTGGTTTCTCTTCCCAGATGTCTTCTTTCGGGTAAACGCGGATCAGCCAGTCTCCTTCGTCGGATACGAATCGACGATGAATCGCGGGGTCGAAGTCTTTCGGAGTGACGGGAGATGGATCAGACACCTCCTTCAGCTTCTTAAGCTGCGCGTGAAGAGCGGAAAGCATCGCCCCCTGGTAAGCCGAAAGGATTTCGACCTGCTGAGGCAATTCCATTGTTGAGATGATGTCGAGCGTTTCGTCAAGCCGTGTCTCAGCTTCGTCAGCTGATGGAGAAGTTTGACTTTGCACGAGGTTGTGAAGACTTTCGAGTGTCTGCCCGACGGCAAGCGGATTGATCTCGGGAAAGGTTTCCGGGAGATCAGCGAGTCGACTGAGTCTCAAGTGGATGGACTGGATGAGCAGATTGGTTTCCGAAGCTGGGAAGCGAGGCAGATAGCTCGCCATGTCTTCGACGCGTGCGACGAGATCAAGTTGCTGAAACTTTTCACCCCGAATTCGGGTCTCCTCGATCGAGTCAGAAATCGAAACAGCGTAAAGCAACGATCCGTCGGTTTCTTGGAAGAGTCTTTCCTGTAACTCGACCGACTCGACGCCTTCAGCTTGCAGGTTCAAGAGGTTCGAGTCGTATTCAACAATCGATTCGATCTCGCCATCGGCCAGTCGAAATCCCTGAGCGCCGACGATTACGATTGCGACCAGCGTGAGGATGGTCACGAGAGCTGGAAACCGTCGAATCATTTTGCGTAGCAACGTTCCTTGAAACGGAGTTGGAAGTCGTTGCGGCGAGAGGTTTTGGTCGGAGAGTGTGATGAGAGCGGGGAGAACGGTGAAAGTCGCGATGGCACACAGCAGGATTCCGCCACCAGCGATAACACCTAGCTCTGCGACTCCCAGAAAGTCCGTAAACGTCGCACATAGGAATGCCATCGACGTTGTCACCGCGGCGGTCACGATTCCTGTTCCCACGCTCCGGGAAGTCAAAGCCAGCGAACGGTGAAACTCTTCATCGTGGTGACGAAGTTCCAGGTAGCGGGCCATGTAGTGGATCGCAAAGTCGATTCCTAATCCGATAAGAATGGCAGCGAAGGAAACCGACAGAATATTCAAGTGTCCGATCGTGAGTGTTGTGTATCCAAGAGCCCAGACCAGAGCGACGGCAAGCATGATCAGTGCGAGCGATGGATGACGAAATCCCCGGAATCCAAGGAGCAGGATGAGGCCAACGCCGCCGAAAGAGATCAGAGACGCGTTTCGCATGTCGATCTGCGACCGTTCCATCTCGTCTGCTTCAAGCACAGGAATGCCGGTCATTCCAATTTCTACTTCGGAGAGTTCCTCTGCTGTCTCAGAGCAGATTTCGCGCAGCCGATTTAGCGACTCCGACTTACCGGTCAACCCGTTGGAGGAGGCCTGAGCGGTCACGACGACGAAACCCATCTTGCCGGATGGCGTCAGTTGATACTCGGACTTTGCTTCCTGCGAAACCAATTCAGTTCGAGAAACGATTTGAGGCCAGGGGGACTCAAATTCGTTCTGGTCGAGCAGGAAGCTATGAAGGCTGTTGGCGAGCAGTTCGATGCGATTGATGGCCGTGTCGACTCTCGCGGGATCGCCTTGAGAGATCGAATACTGGAGCAGTTGTTCAAGACGACGGGAATACGCATTCAATCCAGCGAGGTTCCAGTCTCCCTCTATAATTTCCTGAGACTCGTCGAGTTCGTTTTCTATCTTTTCAAGCTCGACGGGAGTTAGGTATTGCAGCCCCTTCGATACGACTCGATCGGAATCGACTCGATCGAGGATGCTCCCAAAGAGTTTCGATTCAGATCGGAGTTCGGCACCAACGGTGTCAATGGCTTGTTCGACAGCTTCTCGATTCGGTCCTTCAACAACGATCACGATGTCTGCTTCGGGGCCGAACTTTTCAACGTATTCTTCCCACCGCTGATGAAACTCGGAGTTGGAATCAATCAGATCGGAGCGGTCGGTCTTGAATGTCAGAAATCGAGCGGTGACGAGCGCGGAGAACAGAGTAAAGAGCCCAATGATCCAGAGCGTGACAACGGGTTGTGATGAGACAAACTGCGTCACCGAAGCGAGAAATCGCGGGAGCAAATCGGATCCCGAGTGAGAATCATTGGGGGAACTCAAAAGTTTTCTCCGGGTAGTCAGGGGCTGTTCAGTTTGGCAAAACCGCAACTCAAACGGATCGAAATCGCTGAAAAGTGAGAGCAGCGATTGCCCAGCATTTTGGCGGTCACAATTCCAGTGGCAAGGGGATGGAAGTTCCGTTTCCCTTATTCTGGAAGAAACTCACCACAGTCGAACTCCCGAAGAGTGTCAATCAGCAGGTCTCCACGTTCCTGTTCATTAAACCCTGCCGAAATTCCCAGCAAAGTGCAACCAAAAACGACGCAAGCGACTTCAACAACGCGCATCGGAAGGGCAAATTCCTTCATGTCGGCGAACAGTTCGTGGACGCTGCAGACTTCTCCGAACTTGGTACCCATGTAGTGGAGCTCGATTCCTCGAAAGTCCTCGCTCCATTCATAATCGAATGGACCGTATTCCTGGTGACGGTGAGTCACCCAGAATCGAGTCTCGTCAAATCGAATTCCGCGCCGGCCAGACATTGCAACATCCGGAAAGGGAGTCAAAAGCGATATCATAACCGAGTCGGAAATCTCGGGGAAACCCAGAGTCTCGCCACCTCTCAGTCTCAATGTCTTGGCGCACAGATTCCTGTGGTGGTCAATTGTTCATATCTGTTCGAGATTCACCCAGAGGGTGTGACGATTCGATGGCTGAAATTCACGAACGAATCGACGTAAGGCCATCTGCAGTTGGGAGATAAAGTACCTCCTTACGAAAACTTCAAAAAACTTGTCTCCTTGAGTTGACCCCACAAAAAGTTCCAGTACACTGCCGAACCCGCTGATTTGGGCGGGACCAAAAGCAACAAGCTTTGGTGAAGATCTTTGGCAATTTGGTTGGTGGACGTCTTGTGATTTAACGTTTTGCGTTAAAGAGCTTGGGTTCAGTGTTCTTGTTTTTCTCTGGTGTTGAGAAGTTCTGCAAAGAGTTTTGATCACTGGGGTGCGAGAATGCGACGCGTGTTTAACCATCACACGCGCAGGTCAAATACCTGAATTTTATTGCTATCCGCCGATGCTACCCTTCGGGGTTGT
>NZ_JBFEFI010000021.1 GCF_040717535.1 Thalassoglobus sp. JC818 | reverse complement strand
AAACGCGCTCTACGGAGATTACGACTTTCTCTTTTTCGATTTTGTTTAGGTTACCGACACATACAACACCAATAGGCGAATTCGAAGGATCCTCTGCAACTCGAGGGGCCTTGTACGATCTTTTCGCCGTGCCCGATGAAAAGCAATTCGTCTAGCCAAAATCCACAATCTTCTTCTTCCTGCTTACCTTGAGCTGCTTCCACCTCTTTTGCTTCGAGGGTCGACATACACGATTGATGATTACTTCCTCGCTGGCATGCCGCAGTAACCGTGAAACCTAACTATGATCGATTCGATGAGCCGCGAGTATCAGTCCAAAAAAGTACTGGATTAGCGGACTTTCTCCTTATCGGATGCGAGAAACATGTGTCTGTATGTTCTGCCCTTTCTACAGTTTTCCATAAACTCGACGCTCCCATACGTACGGACAAGTTAGACCGCCGGTAGTTTTCGAATCGCGCACTCTCATTGAAAAAACAAGCAACACGCCTGGACGCAGAAGATGTCGTGAAACGCGGAATCTGCGGAGAGAGCGCCCATTTATCCAACTTGCCCACGCATCAATTTAAATGGTCCAATTCACACATTCGTTTGGTTACAATTTGTCGATGCCGAAGCTTTACTCCGTGCGGAAGAAGCTGAGTGCTCCCTCGGGGTCCAGCACCTGAAGAACTTCAGCCAACGGCTTCCCAGACTCCAACACCGATTGTGCCTCTTCCGACACTACACATCCTGATCAGAATCGCGTCGCCATCGTTAGTCTTCAAGGTCTCATTGAAACAAGATCGCTGAACAAACTCACACAACACTTGGGACAAAAACTCAAAGAAAAAAGCTACTCGACCCGTCAGAAAGTCTTCAATCACTTGCAGTGAGTGGATTGGGCGCGATTCAAGCGTAGACTGTGCTCACCTGACTCTTTTTGCATCCTCCATGACAATTCCGTTCGATCACAGGGAGATTGCTCTGATCGAATCAAGCCGGAATCGTAGTGTTAGAGGTCAGAAACTCTGTCGTCAACGAACGATGTGACTTTCAAGAATGTCCGGACACTGAATCGAGGCCAACTTGCGACAGGTTCATCCGGCTTTCAGTGCGTTTTGTGTGACGTACTTGCGGTAAGTAAACATCGTGTAGAGACTTGGGCGAGAGAATAGCGAGCGTGTGACGATTCCCCAGAATCCACGCTTGTGTTCATACTCGATATGTTCGTGGATCTCGGTTTGGTGATCGCTCAACTCCCGGAACGTGTGAGTGTGTTCCCACTTCTTTGCGGGGCCTTCTGTCTGAATGTCTGTGAATCCGTGTTCAGTCACGTCTTTATGAACAGCGGTCCAATGGAGCGGGAGTGGGCCGACCCAGAGCGTGAACTTGGATACCGATCCCTCCGCGAGTGGCTCAATCTCTTTCAATTGAACGATCGTTGGTGGAGGAGTCAGCCGTTTGAGTGCGCTCGTGTCATGATGAAACTCACGCACTGCGCTGAGCGGACTGTCAACGGTGAACTGGAAATCAAAAGTCGGCATTAGTGGAGACTCTTGCGAGTGGTAGCCATGATCATCTAAACGAGAATTGATGTCGCTACGGATCTCGAGTAGCAACGTCTGATGATAGAACGCCAGTGACAGCATTCAACTCAATGTAGATTGAACCTCCGCCGTCTCTTACCAAACGGAACAACTTCATCGGCATCGAGTTTGGTCGTTGAGAGCCACAGTACCATTGATCACGCAACTGAAGTCGAAAGCCTTCGACGAGAATGAAGAGAGCCGTAGCGAATTTGTCCGCCACGGCTCTTTAATCACTTGCGAGCTTCTTCGCGTCTCTGCTTGCCGACATCAAATGCTACTCATCTGCAATTAGCAATTTGACTTCTTGGCAGTAGTCCCGAATGGAGGTTATCCGCCGGTGGTCAATGCGAGTCGTTCCAGGAAACCGTGAAGCTGTTTTGACCGAGCGGGATGCTGCAGTTTCCTCACTGCTTTCGCTTCGATCTGTCGTACGCGTTCACGAGTCACTTTGAAAATTCGACCGACTTCTTCGAGTGTGTAGGTGTACCCGTCGCCCAAACCGTAGCGGAGTTTGATGATTTCACGTTCACGGTAGGTGAGCGTTTTCAAGACCTGATCGATCTGGTCTTTGAGCATCTCTTGTGCAGCGACACTAACTGGGCTGTGACCGTTTCGATCTTCAATGAATTCACCAAAGATGTTTTCTTCGCCTTCACCGACAGGCTTGTCGAGGCTGACTAGAGGCTTCGCCATTTTCAGGACTCTGCGAGCTTCTTCGACATCAACCTCAGCAGCTTGGGCGACTTCTTCAACGGTTGGTTCCCGGCCCAATTCCTGAACCAGTGATTTACTGATGCGTCGCAATCGCGACATCGTCTCAATCATGTGAACAGGGATTCGAATGGTCCGCGCCTGATCGGCAATTGCTCGCGTGATAGCTTGTCGAATCCACCATGTGGCGTAAGTTGAGAACTTGTAGCCGCGACGGTACTCATACTTGTCGACCGCTCGCATCAAGCCTGTGTTCCCTTCTTGAATCAGGTCGAGGAAGCTGAGCCCGCGGTTGCGGTACTTCTTCGCAATCGAGACCACCAACCGCAGGTTTCCGGCGGAAAGATCTCGCATCGCTCGATCGTAATCGGCATAGCGAGCGTTGATTTCCACGACGCGATCCGACAGGGATTGCGGTGTTTCGTGAGTGAGCCTCATCAGGTCCCGAAGTTCCTGCTGAAGGTTGGACCGAACTTCCTTGCGGGTCCGATCTCCGTCGAGACGCTGGATTTCTTTTTCGAGATTCCGCATCCGAAGCGCGATTTGTTCGAGCCGTTTGACGAGTGGCTGAAGTCGTTGCGTGCGGAGACTGACTTCCTCGAGAAGCGTCGCGACCTTTCGTCGGCTTTGCTCTAAACGAGAAGAGATGGACGATCTGACTGGTTGGGGAGTTGTTTCATCGAGCAGCTGAGAGAACGTTTCCTCGTTCTGCTGAACCAACCGATGAATGGTTTTCAGATTGTGCGGCAGACGCCCCAGCACCTGATCTTTGACGGTACACTCTGTCAAAGAAATCTTGATGGTGCGGTCGAAAGGAAGCTCACCCGATTCCACACGCAATAACGTCTCATAAGCTTCGACGGAAACGTAGTGACATTCCAACAGGGCGCGGCGGAAGCGTTTTCGAGTGAACTCGATTTTCTTCGCGAGATCAATTTCCTCCTGCCTCGTCAGCAGTGGAATTTCCCCCATCTGTGAGAGGTACATTCTCACTGGGTCGTCGATCATCCGTCCGCCACCGGTTTCGCCTTCAAGCCCGGTCACGTTAACCGTCTGCTTGCGTTGGGTTTTCACGGGCGTAGTGCGGCGAGTTGTCTTCTTCGTGCGGCGCGTCGATTTCGGAGGAGCAGCTGCCTTTTGAGGCTTCGTCTCATCACGGATTTCGAGCCCAAGGTCTTCCAGTGACAATAGCAAAGCATCGATTTTGTCCGGAGTGAGATCATCGTCCGGAAGATATTCGTTCACCTGTGAGAAGGTGAGATATCCCTGGACCTGTCCCAATTCGGTCAACTGGCGAAGGCTCTCGTCAATTCGATACATTAAGTTCTCCAATTCGTGGGCTGGTCCTGGTATTCACACGCCAGCTTTTCGAGTTGCTCGTTTCTGGTGAAACTCCGCAGCCTGACGAAGCAGCTGTTCGGTCGCTTCGTCCAGTCCGTTTCGCCCATCCTTGGACTCAGTTAATTGAACCGCCAGGTTCTGGTGGGTTTGCTCTGCATCTCGATCGAGGATGGCCCCAATCGAATCATGCAGTACTTGCGGAATTCCGCTTTCCGTGGAGTTCCCTTCCAGTTTGGCAGCGAGACCTTTCGCATTTGCCTGCTCATCCAGCCAAACGATTAAACTTTTCATCTGCTGGTTGGGCATTCGATTCAGTAAGCCAGAGAGAGTCAGTTGCCCACTTCCGGACTCCTGATGCTCGCTGGTGGATTGAACCTCTTCGAAACACATTTCCAGGACTCGCCTGAGAATCGGATTTCGAAGCTGTGATGTTTTGATGGTGTTGATGACGTTGGTGAGAAGTTGTGGTGCCGTGAAGATTACTTCTAGCAAGTCACATTCCACTCGATCGCTCTTTGACAATTCCCCGGCCAGAAGACGACGGACGTCGACATCTTCTGAAATCCGGTTTTCGTTGGAATTCTCCAAGCGAATCTTCCTTGGGCTGTTCGTTCTGACTTCTGCCAGCTGACGCCGAATCACTTCGTCCGGGACCTGTAGTCGCTGTGCAAGGTTTGCAATTAATAGCGGTTCTCGAACCGAAGTTGCCATTTGCGGAACACAAGCCAGAACTGACAGCATTTCGTCCAGCACGCGCTGTCTGGCGTCAATGGAGTTCAATCCGAACTTCGCTTTCGCCGCCCGAAATCGGTAATCCCAGGCTTCGGGAGCAGATTCTGCGATTTCCCGAAATGCTTGTGTCCCTTCACGTTCGAGGAAATCGGCAGGGTCCATCTGTTCAGGGAGTGTCAGAATGCGAAGGTCGACATCCTGCAACAGAAACTTCTCGACTGCCCGAATTGCCGCGTCCTGACCTGCCTGATCTCCATCGAAAACAAGAATGACTTTCCGTGCGAAACGTTTGATGGCACTGACGTGTTCGTCCGTCAGTGCGGTCCCCAGCGTCCCCACGACATTGGCGATTCCGAACTGATGGCAGGCAATGCAGTCTGTATAACCTTCGACAATGAATGCTTCGTTTGATTCTCGAATCGCTTCGCGTGCGTGATCGATCGCGAACAGGAGTCGACTCTTGTGGAAAACAGAACTTTCCGGACCGTTCCAGTATTTGGCGTCACTATTACTTCCGGGGAGGACACGTCCTCCAAACGAAACAGCCTGCCCTCTTTCGTTGTGAATTGGAAACATGACCCGATTGACGAAAAAATCGAACTGTCTGTTGTCACGCTCACCAATCAGACGAGCTTCGAGAAGCAAATTGAGCGGGAATTTTCCTTTCGCGCGATCAATGAGCCACTCCCAGTTGTCGGGATGAAATCCGAGTCGGAACTGCCTGACCATCTGGCCGGTCATTCCGCGTTGTTTCAAGTATTCACGAGCGGGCTGGGCTGCGGGTGATTCCATCAGGGTTTGATGAAACTGTTGCTCCGCCCATTGCAGCACTTCAAAGAGTCGTGCTCGATTTGTTTCCTGCTGCGGTGAATGCCCTGAGACGAATCTTGGGATCTCGAGATTCGCTCTTCGTGCCAAGATTTCCAATGCTTCAGGAAAGGTGACCTTTTCTCTTTCCATTACGAAAGTGAAGCAGTCGCCTCCCGTGTTGCAAGACCAGCACCGAAACGTTTGCCGTTCCGGATAAACTCGCATCGACGGATTGTGATCGTCGTGAAAAGGACACAGCCCAACGTGCTCACGTCCGCCCGAACGTGACTCAAGCCCGACACTTTCACCGATGAGTCCCACAATGTCGGTGTGGGAACGAACTTGCTCTCGGAATTCCTGAGGGGAAAGTGGAAGCACCGACAATCCTAATGCGATGTTCGAGGGGAATGCGCGATCGTTACGACCGCTCCATCTGGGGTAGTTGTTTCATCCGTGCAACGTTTTGACAAGTGGACAAACGTCCAAGGAAGATTCCGCCGGAAGCGTACTTGTCAACGAACGAAGTCTACACGCTATTCAAGGTCCGTCAAATTGAAGATTGGCAATCAGAAGAAGAACCGATCCCCGTAACCCTTTATTTAAAAAACATTTCAGACTTTTCGAAATCCGCACACCATCACCAACACGTCAGCACGACGCAACCCATCCGCACCTGCAAATCCCGAAATCTTTGCCGATCCTCAGATCCCCTGAAGACGAACTCGACACTTGGGAAATGAGACAAATCACGTTTTATGGAGACTGTTGCCGAAAAACGCCTTCGAAGAAGGGCCCAGCCAGAATTGCTGACACAAAACCGTCAGGCCCCCTATCGCCCCGTCCCAGCAGCGAAATCGACAAACGGACGCTCGCGTGATTGCCCATCACAACTTCATCCGCAGCCCATTTCTGGCTTTGGAGGTCAGAACGAGAATGCACGGAATGCCCGTTGACGAAGACTCGAAGCGTTCTCGGGGGAGAAGTAGTGTCCCCGAGAGGATTCGAACCTCTGGCCTTTGGCTCCGGAAACCAACGCTCTATCCAGCTGAGCTACGAGGACGTGCCCGAAATCTACGGGCTGGAACATCGGTTTTCAATATCCCAAAACTGACTTCGTGCTATTGAGCGGGCGAGCTCTAAGCGTGGTCGCTGCCGTCGGTGTGGTGAGGACGCTCAATCCAGACGGAGCAGTGAGCGTGATGCAAAACCGAGACAGAAACGCTTCCCAGCAGCATCCGATTCAACGTCGATTTCTCGTTCCCACCGAGAACAATCAGGTCGGCATTGAATTCATCGGCACGGTGAACGATATCGTTGGCAACGTTATGCCCGACCTCGACGACGCTGGTCACAGAGAGGGCATTCGGGGACAGCAACTCGATGAACTCCTTGTGCCGTTCCTTGTGGACAGCGATCGCTTCATCCATGAGTTCCTGGCCATCAACACCTCGCCCGAACGCTGATGCTCGAAAATCAGGGACGATTGAGACCAGTTGAATCTCCGACTTCGTATTCGATTGTCGCTCTGCAAATCGAATAATCGCCCGACTGGCCAGTCTCGACCCGTCGTCGGCAATCAGAATTCGATGACACTGTGTCGACTCGTAGTCCTCATTGTGCGGTCGAGCCAGCAGCATCGAAGAGTGAGCGTGTTTCGAAATCTTGTCGGAAACGCTTCCGAGAAAGAATCGGTCGACCGCATTGCGGCCATGTGAACCGATGACGCTGACATCAGGATGCGTTTCATCAATCTCTTTGAGAATCTCTTGAGCAGTATGCCCTTCGAGAACTTTAGTCTGCGCCGATTTGGCCCACGCACTTAGCCGACTGGCAGCATTCGCAACAAGAGTCTTTGTGTGTTCTCGACATTCAGTCACCGATTGCAGCACATCCGGCGGGAAGTCGAAGTCGATGGGTCGCAGATCAGAAGCTGGGCACACGCTAACGATTGAGAGATCCACCGATCCGGTTGGAAACAGCCCCATCATCAGTTGCTCTGCGTACTCGGCGTATCGCGAACCGTCTGTTGCGAAGAGAACTTTCATGGGGCGCACTTTCCACTGTGAATTCGATAACCGATGGACTCTCTTGCGAGTTGACGGAAGCTTGTCAGTTGACGACCAAAGTATTTCGCACATAGCGGTGACATTCAATACAGGCCATGGTCGCACCAATCCATTTCAGCGTCGCCTGGTCAAGATTCTCTTCTTGAGCAGCTTTGACCAACTCATCAGTCGTCCGCTGAAACTCATTGCTGAACTGTTTGTACATCGCATCGTTATGAGCCCGCCACTTCTCTGATCGACTCATTTTGTTGAGCGTTCGAGCTCCCGACTGCACAAGTTCCATGTCTTCGGTCGTCAATCCTTCGAGAACCTTGTTCGAGGCATCAAGCTTCGCCCGCATGAACTGCTTCAGATTGAGAACGGGTTTCGCGTTGTCATCTGCTTCGGCAGCCTTCGCGTCATCCTGAGCATGACCTGGCCGATGGAAGATGACGAAGCCTGTTCCGATACAAAGAGCACACGAAAAAAACAGAGTCAGAAAAGAACCGCGCATCGTAGATACCTCCTGAGGATTCTTATCGCCAATTCGAATTGTCAGCAGTGATGAAATGAAATCACTGTCGACACATTCGATGAGTCACTTGCAGTCGGTCGAGGCAACCTCGCTCTTCAACTCTCAGCAAGACTGCCTGTTCTCTTCTTCGTTGAGACTCAATTTTACACGCTACAGGTCGGGCCGGAAGCAACACACAGCATTCTAGCAAAACTGAGAATCCGGAGCACTTACGTGCCGTCATTCTGCTTCGGGCATTCTTACAATTGGCCAACCATCTTCTGACCATTTAAGAGGCAAGATTCCCAACCGCGGCCGCCCGTTGGCATCGCCGTCGTAATAGTGGAAGCTTAAGAACTGTTGCCCCTCACAGACCAGAACCTCTCCGTGCCCCGGTCCAATCATCGCCCCCTCAGTTGAAAGCACTTCCGTTCCACCTTTCAGACGTAAATCGACTCCGTCGCGATCGAAATACGGTCCCGTGATCTTCCGACTTCGCCCAACCCGAATCTCATAGGTACTGTTAACGCCGCGACAGCACCATCCCCAGTTCACGAAGAAATAGTAATAGCCATCGCGTTCGAATAGTCCGGCTGCCTCGATCTGCTCGTGAAATGCCAATGGAATCATTAAGTCATCATCCCCCATTCTCAATCCAGTTTCCGGGTCGAGCTGAATGAGATAGATGCCTCCCCAGAATGAACCGAGAGCCATCCACAGCGTGCCATCCGAAGCCTTCCAGATCGTCGGATCGATCGCGTTGAAGTTATCTCCAGGTCGACTCTGAATGACGATTCCTTCATCCCTCCACTCGGTTTCCCCAGCTTCTGTCGAAAGGTTTGAACACGAGGCCAACGCAATCGCACTGCTCTGCTTCCCGAACGACGACACGCTGTAGTAAACAAGAATGCGATCATCAAGGACAATCACATCCGGTGCCCAGAAGCGGCCATCGTGACCGGGAACAACATCCTCTACCCATTCTGGACTCTCTGAGAAAACAGAAGGCCCACGCTGAAACGTCTCACAATCAGTCGAATAGAAAGACCGAACTCCACGCCCGGTCCCAAAGCCCCACAGCACATCATCCTGAACAATGATCTTCGAAGGGTCATGCACAGAAAATGCTGGCGAGCCAGACTGTAAGCTGCCGAACGACTCCTCAATCCTCCCCTGACAACCACACTCTTCGCCATCACCTGTTGTCGTTTGACCGAACAGCCAATTCGCGTTTGACAGCACTAAGAATATCGCTGCCAACTTGCTCAATCGCCAAGACAACTTCGCCTCACTTGCCATCATTCGACCTCCAGAAATTGAACTGCACGCCCTGCTCTTTCTCAATCGTCTTCGATTCGCAATTGTAACCAGCCTGACGGCAACAACACGACCGTCGACAGCTTCGAAGTATCGAACAACCACCTTCAGCGCAATCGTTTCCGCAAGCCCGCGAGAAATCTCCACACCTTCGTCGACATCCCGCACCCTGACTTGCACTCAACGCAGTCTCGGGACATACTTCCGCAACTTGTCAGCAAGGCGAAAATGACGTGTCGATCGAGTACGTTCCCCAACTCAATAATGAATTCGACACGCCCGTCAAAACGCAAAACACCTGCACCACGAATCGCGTCAGAACGCCGAAAGTGCAGCAGGCAGACATGATCGGGGGCTGTAGCTCAATCGGTTAGAGCAGCGGACTCATAATCCGTTGGTTGTGGGTTCGAGTCCCGCCGGCCCTATTTTCTTCTTGTTCAGTTCTTCTCTGGCTTGCAACCGCGTCTCTCACTCTTGACGGTTCGCAGTTGATTCGCACCTCGCTTGTCCGTCCACAGCTTCTGCACTTTTGGCTGGGTGTTTGCGTGTCGCTTCTTCCTTCCGAAAGTTGAAATGCCATCGGAAAACTCTCCAGCGCGTTTTCTCTCTCAATGCATGTTATGATCGAACTCAAGACACAATCTTGATCGTGGCTGCAATTTGTCTCATCGCTCGCGAACACTTCACTTCCAACAAATCGATGAGAACAATCACTGAAGTGGAAATGAAAAGTTCCAGCGAAGCTCTGCCCGATCTCGGACGAATACCCGAAAGCGTTGAAGATGGCGATTGATCCCATTTGCGGAATGCATGTCGACGAGTCGACGGAGTTGAAGACGCTCGTCGATGGTGAAACACACTACTTCTGTAGTCAGCACTGCCTGCAAAAATTCATGTCGCAAGAGAGTTCGCCTCCTGAACTTCAAACTCTTGATTCCACTCAGGCTGAGAGTTGTTGCCACTCTGAAGCTGCTTCTGCAAAGACTCCTCAACCTGATTCAGGCAAGGATTGTTGCGGAGGGGGTGAACTGAACATCGTTGAGTTTGGAGGTCTTTCCAGCAACAAAGAAGCTGCCACGCACGATTGTTGTCACGGCGATGGGACGATGACAGCGAACGCGGAGAGCAAAGCGAAGTACATCTGCCCGATGTGTCCGGGCGTCGAGAGCGATGTTCCCAGCGACTGTCCGAAGTGTGGGATGTCTTTGGAGCGAACCCCCTCTTACCGTGCTGAACGCAAGACGATCTACACTTGCCCGATGCATCCGGAGATCGAACAGGAAGGCTCCGGCGACTGCCCAATCTGTGGCATGGATCTTGAACCGAAAACAGTCGTTCTCGATGACGACGACGATGATGCTGAACTGAACTCGATGACGCGACGGTTCTGGGTCGCTGTTGCTTTGACCCTCCCCATCATGGTCCTCGCCATGGGTGAGATGATTGGCATTCCGATTCATTCGTGGATCAGTGTGTCGACGTCGCACTGGCTGCAACTCATACTCGCGACCCCGGTCTTCTTCTGGTGTGGGTGGCCGTTTCTGGTTCGAGGAATCCGCTCTCTAAAAACCGCCAACCTGAACATGTTCACCCTGATCGGTATGGGGACAGCGGCCGCTTACTTCTTCAGCATCATCGCGATGCTGTTCCCTGACTTTATCCCCGAGAGCTTCCTGACGCATGGAAACGTCCCGGTCTACTTCGAAGCAGCAACAATGATCATTGCTCTCGTGCTCCTGGGACAAATGCTGGAACTCCGGGCGAGAAAGCAAACGAGCGGAGCAATCCGTGAATTGATGTCGCTTTCCCCTGACACTGCCCGAGTCGTTCGAGATGGGAATGAACAGACGATTCCGCTGGAGCAGGTCGTTGAGGGGGACAAAATCCGAATCGTTCCGGGAGACAAAATTCCTGTCGATGGCTCAGTCGTTTCCGGTCAGAGCACAGTGGATGAATCAATGATCACCGGCGAACCGATTCCGGTCCGTAAGCAAACCGGCGACAATGCCATCGGCGGAACAGTGAATCAAACCGGCTCCTTTGAAATGGTCGCAGAGAAGGTTGGCAACGAGACCACATTATCTCGAATTGTCGAAATGGTCGCGAACGCTCAACGAAGCCGAGCTCCAATTCAAAAACTCGCGGATACCGTCTCAAGTTACTTCGTCCCAGCTGTGATTTTGGTCTCGATTCTGACCTTCATCGTGTGGTCGATTTTCGGCCCGGCGGAAACTCGCTTCGCATACGCCTTCGTTAACGCCGTCGCAGTTCTTGTGATCGCCTGCCCGTGTGCTCTTGGCCTGGCAACTCCAATGTCAATCATGGTTGGTGTCGGTCGAGGCGCGAAAGAAGGTGTCCTCATTAAAGACGCTGAATCCCTCGAGACTCTCGAAAAAATTGATTACCTGATCGTCGACAAAACCGGCACACTCACCGAAGGAAAACCGAAACTTGTTAACATCATCGCACTCGGAGAGATGAGCGAAGACGATTTATTAACGACGACAGCAGCACTAGAACAACAGAGTGAACATCCACTCGGCGAAGCCATTCTAGAAGCTGCCCGTGAGCAGAATTTTACATTGCCCGATGTTCAGGATTTCGACTCCTCCACCGGGATGGGAATACAAGGCACGATTAATAATCAACACATTGTCATCGGAAGCCCAAAATTCTTAAAGGAAAACAACGTCGAAGGTATTACGGAGATCCAACAGCGAGCCGACGAACTTCGTTCCGAAGGAAGCACTGTCGTGCATGTTGCCGTCGATCAAAAACTCGTCGGTCTTCTCGCAGTCAACGACCCGATCAAAGAATCGACTCCGAATGCGGTTCAGGGACTTCATCAACTCGGAATCAAAGTCACGATGTTAACCGGCGACAACGAAGTGACCGCCCGACACGTCTCCAAACAACTGAACATCGACGAAGTCGCAGCAAGTGTCAGCCCCGAAGACAAACATCACCGAGTCGAGGAACTCAAAAGCCAGAACCACAGAGTCGCGATGGCGGGCGATGGAATCAACGATGCCCCTGCTCTTGCAGCTGCTGATGTAGGAATTGCCATGGGCACCGGGACCGACGTCGCAATTGAAAGTGCTGGGGTGACTCTGGTCAAAGGCGACCTCCGCGGAATCGAACGGGCCATTCGCCTCAGCAAAGCAACGATGAAGAACATTCGCCAAAATCTCTTCTTCGCCTTCATTTACAATGTGCTAGGCGTGCCCATCGCTGCCGGCGTGCTTTATCCATTCTTCGGAATTCTCCTCAGCCCGATGATCGCAGCAGCTGCCATGAGCCTCAGTTCCGTATCCGTCATCGCCAATTCACTTCGCCTTCGTGCCGTCCAACTCGACAACTAAATATCGGTGTGCACAGCGCAATCGAAAGCTGCTATCATCGACCTACATAATCTTGGACGGCCACCTGACAATCAGCATTCTGAACCACTCATGAAGGTACATTTTTCTACTCTTGATCACCCCTTGAGATTTGCCTCTTCATCATCGCAACGAAACGGCACAACTGTTCATCGGATTTTCTTCAAATGAACCTAATCATAAATGAAGCAGTAGGGTGTATTGCCATCCCCTTAATTTCCATCTTCGCCTTCAAGAATACAATCATCGCAATTCTCGCATCGTCGGCCATCGGGGTCCCCATGCTTGTATGGCGAATGCTCTATCTTGAAACAAATGCCCCTGACTCGGACATGGATATCATTTTTGCGTTGGCAATGCTGATCTGGTCGCTCATCCTGATTGCCTGGTACACCGTCTTCTGCGTGATCGGGATGTCGATCCGCAAAGTGTTATTTCGCACCGAACAAAAAGAAAGCAGCTAGGTCGAGTAAACGCATCGGTCCCCGCAACTCGCATGCAAAGCGCATCAGAAATGAAGAAGACTTCCAAAACAGCGATGCATCCTGGAATCTCATATTTGACCGATCCTGCAGAACAGAATGAGAAGTCGTTAGAGGAGCAGTCCGCTAATCTTCACAGATTCGAAAAACACACTGAGAGTTCTTGAAGATTTTGATCAAATTCCTACCTCAATGACCATTCCGCAGAGCGTGAATGTCTTCCCTTCCCGCGAGTCGCTGCAAACAACTCCAGAATGGCCTACTATCACGCCCAGTTGATTGCCGGCACTTCACATTCTCTGAATCCACCACCAACCGTGCCGACACCAAAACCGCCAGGTAAGGACATCGGCCGGCAACCACTCCATCGTTGATTTGAGAATCGTTTGAGTGTTCAATGCACACGATGATCACGCTGTGGATATTCCTTCAACCGACTTGATACGACTCCACTCGCAGACGCAAAACAAGGTGCAGATTCCGTTGCCGTTCCTCAAACCCAAGAAGAACTCGAACACGCCTCTCCGACTCTTACTTCGCCTGTTCGAGTTGTATGTGTATGTGAGTCTCTTTGTCGTCGTTCACAACATCATCGGAATGGATGCGAAATCGAGAGCTGTCCACACTCAAATCATGTCTTTCCAACCTGCCCTGATCATGTGGTATGGAACCTTTACACTCTTAATCGCCGACTGGATGCAAAGTGAGTTACTCAATCGACGACGCATCCTGTTTGCCATCGCTGCTATGGGCTTGAGAGGAGCAATGATTTTCGCTGCATGGATCAGCCTGATTGCCCTGTCCACATACATCGCCCTGCAATAAAATCCGATTCCAACGATGCCGGTGCTACCTACTCATTCAGAACCCACTGACCAACTAGGCCAAAGGTTTCGATAAGGACTCACACTCATCCTGAATTCGAAGAAGAGGGCTATGACACGCGAAGACTAAATCGCACAGAGAGACAAGGAATGCCAACTCACAACGGATTACCGCCAGTTCCTGGTTCACCCAGACATGTATTGACTCTGGCATCAAGACATGGTGTTCCGTTAGTCTTATTTCTCTGCTGTACGGCTTACCTTCTCTCCTGCCCCGTTTTATTCTTGACCGTTCAGTCTCTCAATTGGGACGTAGACGCCTTACTCTCGTCCGAATGGTATACTGCCTGGAACTACGCTGTCGACAAGACACCACTCAAGGAACCGCTGCTTCAGTGGTGCAGCGTGCTAGGGGTGCGAGACGTGTTTGAAGCAATGCATGAGTACCGCAGAGCAAAGAAACTTTACCAACAGTATGGAGACACGTCTTTGCAGTACCAGTTTGACGAATAGGTGACGTCGTGAGAACTCCAGGACACTGTGGTCGTCTTTCGGTGATCCCTTAAGCCGAGAAGAACAATTCTGACGCACAATACAATTTCAGAAGAATTCGATTTGGCTCACAATGACAACGAGCACACAAATGCCTTTTCTTTTCCTTAAACCAGTGAAGAAGCCTGACTCGCCGCTTCGTTTTCTGCTCGGACTCATTGAGTTGTACCTGTACTTGTGCCTCTTCATCGTTGTGCACAATGTCGTTGGTATGAACGATGCTCAGAAGCCTGATAACTCCAGAGTTTTTTCATCCGTGCCATTGTTTGTCGTGTGGTATGGGCCATTCACCTTCCTGGTGATTGACTGGATGCAAAGTGGGTTATTCAACCGAAATCGAATAATGTCATCAATTGTTCGGATCGGCATGTGCGGGCTGTTCATTATTTCATTGTGGATCGGGCTTATTGTTCTCTCGACATACATTGCAACAAAGTGATTTGCGAAGTCGCTGGGGAGGTCAGTTGATTGGCTGACGATTCAAGAAGTTGACACGGAGGAGACGCTGAAGCCATTCCGATCAACCCCAGCATTTTAGCTCGGGTAACATGCCCTTAATCGTTGTTCGTAATCTCACCCTGTCTTGGAATGTCCAGACTTGACGTTCTCTTCGTTGACAGTTCCGCCAATCGACAGCGACACGAGAAGTACAGAAAGTCGCGATCCTTTGATTTCGATATCTTGCAGCTTATGCTTTCCAGACGACGAATGGACATCATCTGATTGAGTCGTCCACCAAAAGAAAAGGCATGCCCACGCAAGCGAGGGCATGGCACCCCGACAAATTGTAGTAGCCAACATCCGTTTAACTTTCTTGAGGATTCGAAATGCGTTGCCGTATGTCGACTGCTGTTTGCTCCATTGCAGTTTTTTTGGGTGTTTCAACTTGCCAAGTGATGGGTAGTGACACCGATGATTCAGTTGCACTGGCCGTCGATAAGTTATGTGACTTGATCATCGAAATTCCACTCGAGCACTCAAGCATTGCAGCACAAGGAGAATTACCTGAGCATGAGGTAGAGATTGCTGCATGGTTTAAAATGACTGTTCACGCCCATCAGCTATTCAAAGATTCCATGGAGAATCATGCTGCGCATGCGAGGCCATTTATTCGAGCATATATCGACGAGATCTTATCTCGGCCTGGTCAAGAAGGGTTTCGCCTCATTCTTGCAGCTGAAGGAGTGTTGTTCTCAGTTCAGAATGGAGCAAGAATACAACCTCGAGGTGAAGTCTGGCTTGCTTGTTCACGCGCGTCCGCACAATATCAAATGGAGCTTATTGCATCGGACGCAAAAAATAGAGCGGCTTTGTACCAATTCGTCGTCTGGAGAGGACGCAATCTTAATCGAAATAGCACGTGGACGAACATTCAGACGATAGTCGAACACATTAAGGATGATGACGACCGTGTCTGGTATGGTCGGAATTTTGCTTTTTATGCGCTGGAGACTGGTAGAGCGCCTTT
>NZ_JBFEFI010000020.1 GCF_040717535.1 Thalassoglobus sp. JC818 | reverse complement strand
TTTCAGTCAATTCTTCAACGAGGTTTTAAATCGTCAGTTCCAGCTTCCACTTCACGTTCGATGGCAACGAGCAATGTTACGAAACCGAGCGAATCGATTTTTGCTTCCTCGCCGGTCACTTTTTCCGACTCCTGAGGCTCCAGACGATTCTCCGCCGGGAGCATTTCGTTGGTCTCGTTGATTGCGGTGTAGATGCATTCAAGGATCGTTGTCCGATCAGCCATGGGGATTCCTCAGTTTCGTTTGCACTCGGCATCTCTTCACCGAGCATTCGCAATTCTCTCGGGAGAGTGTAATCCCCGGACTCTCAGCCAATCCGGCAAGAAAGTTCGATTCTCACGATCTCAACAGAAATGCGTTTTGTTTTGATGAATCGGTCTCTTCAGGAAGTGAATTTCGCCATGCACCGTGGAAAAACACGATTAATTGATGACGAACTCACGCATCAATTTCTATTTTCCATTTGCGCAACGGTGGCGTTCGTTCGAGACCAAAACGCATTTGGAACGTAGTTCTGCAAAGTCGCGATTGCAAGCAATTTCTGAATCGATCCAACGGGGTTTCCAGCTCCCGATGCCAAGAACTCCAGCATACCGAGTGACCGGTATCACCCGCACTTCGCTGGCTCGCAAACTCGAGGTTTTTCGCCGGTTTTAGTGAGGTCTCAACGTTCATGTTGAATTCAAAGTCGAGAGTCCGCTCCCGGAAAGACTTGGAAGGTGCCTCACCGAAGAACGAATCAACAGGCACTCAGCGAGTTTTTGAGCCACACATCGCTGGCAATTGATGCGAATGTGCACGGTAGGGGATGGGCTCCAGCTGGTCCGCAAGTTCAGATCACAAACCGATCACTTCAGGCTGATCGGAGGATTGGTCGACTTCGAGATCACTTTCCGCGGTCGGATTGAAAGCGTCTGGTTCACCGTCCAGAGTTGTGAAGATTGTTTGAAGCAGAGATGCACTCGTGAACGGCTTCGTGAGGATCGGAACATTGACCTCGGCAGCTTCCGCACTCTCCAGAATCTCACCGAATCCAGTCATGAGAATAACGGGCACATCGGGGACGATTGATCGAACTCGGTGTGCCACTTCGAATCCCGAGATCCCAGGCATCATGATGTCCGACAAGACAAGATCAAACTCTTCAGGAGACTTTTGGTATTCCAACAGCGCCTCCCTGCCCTCTGCAAATGCTTCGACTCGGAACCCGTGAACTTCAAGAATGCGAGTCAGCAAGCGTCTTAGGACACTGTCATCTTCAACGACCAAAATGCGTTCAGTGCATTCACGAGTCGGAGCGTCGTTCTTTTGAAGCGACGAAGGAGCAATTCCATCGGACTGTCTTGGGAGGTAAATCGAAAAACGAGTTCCGCTTCCGACTTCGCTTTCAAGCCGAATCAATCCTCGGGCTCGATTTACAATCCCCTGAACGGTCATTAATCCGATCCCTGTCCCTTGCTCTTCTTTTTTCGTTGTAAAGAAGGGTTCGAAGACCTGCGACTTCGTGCGGGCATCCATTCCACATCCGTTATCTTCAAACTGAATGAGCAGATACTCGCCCGGATATGCTCCTTTGTGGTCACGGACATCTCGTGGGGAGAGTCGGACGTTGGAAGTGGAAATGGAAATCCGCCCCTTCCCTTCCATTGCGTCGCGAGCATTAGCAGTCAGATTAATCAGAATTTGCTCAAACTCGACGGGGTCGAGGAGGATTGGGTAGACGTAGTCTTCGAGATTCGCATTCAACTCAACCTGTTTGCCGGCGATCATTTGAAGCATTCCAGATAGTCTGCGGATCTGCTCGCTGGCGTGAATGACTTTCGGATCGCTGCCACATTTTCGGCTGAACGATAGAATTCGTTTCGTCAGGACACCCGCACGATCGACTGCTTCTGAAACTTCCCCGATCATCGCTCTCTCGGCAGAGTCCTGGGGAAGCAATGAGCGAACGAGATCACAGTTGCCCATCATCACTGTCAACAGGTTGTTGAAGTCGTGGGCAATCTCTCCCGCGATCAGGCCGAGAGCCTGCATTTTCGCGGATTGGCGCTGAGACTCTTTGTTTGCCTGCGCGGCAACGGCGTTCAGATCGCGAGCCAATACGCAGCGAGCGACATCTGAAATCACCTTACAGATTCCAGCGACCAGTTCGCGCTTACGGGCACTCAGGTTTCCGCGGAGGATGAGAATGAAGTGAACTTTCTCATCATGGACAATCGGAACAGCGACTTCACTGGCAAAAGCCAGACGTACGTCGGATGATTCGATCTTCTCCCGTTTCGAAATCATCAGCGACTGGTCGGTCCACACAATATTCTTGCGTTTGATTGCCTGACCGACCGCGTTCGAAAAATCATCCAATGGTCTGAGAGTTGCAGATCCGCCCATTTCATCAAAGTGCCGGTTCCAGCGGGTCACACATTCGAGTGCCCCATCGACTGCACCTGTGGACCAAACGCTTCCCTCATCAAACTGCAATGAAGAACACAAACACCGCAGTACTTCGGACCAACAGTCAAGCAAGTTGCCGGACTCAGCCAGGATCGAACAGATTTCTTCCTGACACTTCTGTCCCTGGAGCGAGAGATCCAGCGATGATCGATCGTTGGCAATCAGAGTGACTGAAAGGACTTCCTCTGAAAGAGATAGAACCGGACACAGGGTGGCATCCATACTCCAACGCGCTCCGTCCGGAGAATTCCCATTAACACGCCTGTAGACGGGCAAGCGATTCTCTGAGCACAGACGAGCCATTTCTCGAAAGTCATCGCATCCGATCTCTGCAACGTGCCTGCCATGAATGTCTACATTCTTCACGCCGAAAACACGTTCCGCAGCCCTGTTACAATCCAGAACAGTCCCATCGGGTGAACATGTCACCACCGGTACAGGGGATGTAACAATCAACGCTGAATGGACTCGAGAATTGAAGTGACAAGCTGCTCGCTGTGCAACGATTAGACGTGCCAGAGAAAATGAATCGGCGAATCTCTGAAGTGCTTCTCGAATCGAATGATCATCATTTTCCGATGAATCGAGGATCACCAGCTGTGTCTTGAGATCATCGGGATAGATTGCTGATTGCTGATTGTGGCCTGACAGAAGTCCTGTCGCTTGAAAACCTTGATTGCTGATTGCAAACAGTTGTGAAGATGGTCGACCGGGGATGCTGTTTTCAACGGAGCGTTGAAACTCCTTTGGACTGGCCTGGACTGCGGCAAGGTTGGGCGCCAGGACATTCCAGGATGGAGATTTCTGAATGAGTTTCCACTTCCCGGTTTCCTGATCGGATTCCCAAACTGCTGCAGCAACCCCTCCGAACTCAACATCGAGTCTTCGCAAGACATCAGCTTCGAAAGAGTCAAAGTCATGTGTCGTCAACGCCAGCGACACTATTCGTTGTAAGAATGTGTCGTAGCGAGAGCGGAGAATGGCGACGTCGCCCCGCGACGCGTCCAGAATCGACCTGTTTTCCATTGTGTTCGCAATCAGTAGTGTCACTTCCGGAGCTAAAACGCTCTTTCCGGTGTGACGTCAGACGCCAGAGTTTTCGGTCTGGAGAAGTCGATGTTCGGTGACAGCTGTGACGAGTTCAGCGACTGAATGAAAACGCATCTTCTGCATCATGTTTCGACGGTGTACCTCGATGGTCTTCGTAGACACATCCATCTTGTAGGCCATCTGTTTGTTCGCCATTCCTGAAACGACGCCTTCGAGAACTTCTTTTTCGCGAGGTGTTAACGATTCAATCGAACGTCCGATTTCGAGTGATCTTTCACTCGAATCTCGATTTCGCCGATCAAGTTCGACGGCTTTAAGAATACTTTCGATCAGCACTTGCGGGAGAAATGGCTTCTCAATCATGTCGGCAGCATGTGACTTCATCGCCCGGATCGCGAGCGGAACATCCGCATGACCAGTAATCAAAATACACGGAAGACAGATTCCGAGAGAGTTGAGTGATTCCAGAAGTTCCAGTCCGTCCATGCCCGGCATTTTGAAATCGGAGACAAGGCAGCCCGGTTGTCCGTCGTAGTCGCGAACAAATTCATCAGCGGAGGCAAAGACTCGCGGTTCTAAATTTATGGATCTAACGATATTAACGATTAAGCTGCGCATTTGATGATCATCATCGACGATATGAACAGTCGCTGTCGGTTGTACCTGCATAGGAACGCTCCTCAAATTCACTTACGGAGGTCATCTCTTCAGAAAAATACGCCACAACTGGTTGTCTGCAACTTCCTTCAATCCATTTGATCCTGAACTCTTCGACTGATTTTCCGAGTCGCTATAAACGGATTGTTCCTTACACCCGAGGTGCGAAACTCTTCACTTCAAGAAGAAAAGGCAGTCCCCCTTCCGAGGGATCAGGAAGGAAAACTGCCATTTTCTATTTGAGAATTGCTCATCAAAGCCTTGGTTGGATCAGATTTCTTCGGGTCTGATGAGGGAAACAGTGACCAGATCAACCAATCCATTCAGGCCATTGCACCGGTGAGAGCAACTGAGAGATTAAGAACGCTTTGCTCGTTTTCGGATGTTGTAGCCTGCACAGCTGCACAATCCGCAAGCGAGGAGAGCCATGGAACCTGGTTCTGGAACAGGTTGAGCACTGGCCTGCATCGAAGCTTCAGAATGCGAGATGATGACTTCTCCGTTGAGAAGACCGGCTCCGAGTGCACCGATGCTCACACCAACGTCGTTGAACCGCAAGGCCAGAGCGTTCACGCTGATCCCAGCTTCTGTAGACATATCACCAGTCACGATTTGTTCGTTCAGGATGACATCGATCGATCCCTGCATTCCGATCAGACCAGGAATCGAAGCGTCGATTGTCAGCACTGGTGTGTTTGCAATGGGTGAAGATTCCAGAAGGAATTCCACGCCAAGAACTGTGAGGAGTGCCTGATTTCCTGAAACACCATGAGTTCCTGTGATGGTGGTCGTTCCAGAAGCAACGAGGGCACCGCTGTCGCCAGCGACAGTTGCTGTCGATTGAATCTGTGTCGCATCGAGTGACACAACCGACTGCAGGACAATTCCGAGTAGGCTGGAGTTGAGAAGTGAAACGTTATTGACAGTTGCACTCGCTGTCGTCGTCTTGCTTCCAAGAGTTCCGTCAACGTTCGACTGAGCGTTCACATCCAGAACACCTGTGTTGAAGTCGATCAGATCTACGAGTCCCAAACCGAAGACACTGATCCCCCCACTCGCATTCACAGAGGCGAGACTCTGAGCATCATTGTAACTTGCAGGAGCGTTTCCAGACGCAACAGGAATCGGTCCAACACCAGCAGAGACGATCGCATCCAATGGCGTCAGTGAGAGGCCAATCCCGAGGTCAACATTCGCACCGTAAGCTGAGCTGTTTGCGCCAATGATCTCAGCCTGGGCAACACCCGCTGAACCGATTGCGACGGACGAAACTACAGCTGCAACTAATAGACGAACTCGATACCGCAAACCAGTTTTCATCGTAGACACCTTAGAAAAGAGAGTGAGAGAACGAGACTTTCGAGTTGCCGTTTTGATCAGCGGTTGTACAACCATTGGCACCTCGACTTTCGATTCACAGGCTAATGGGAGAACTCACCTCTGTCTTTTAGGGTTTGTCCTAATCCGAGCGGTCTTCCGGCAAGTTCTTCCGATTCACGACCCCCTCCCCACAGCAGAAGAAATTTGAAGGCAAATCGGCTTCAAAATGTGCAATCCGCATGATGCAGATGAGGAAAGAGTGGAGATCTCGAGCTGTTTGCGAACACGAACTGATCGGCAATTCTCAAGCTAGGCAGGAACACAGTTCCAGGCGCAAATCCGGGCTCACTTCAGTACTACGAATCGTATTTCTCCGTGTCCGCGAGAGTTCTGCACAAGCTGCTTTGAGAGGCAGTAGACGGTTGAAACCCTCAGTTTTCTTCACTTCGGACAAAACTTCGAAAAAATCTCCGTCGGAATGTCACAGCTGCTTTGTTCGTCTGTACGGGTGGTGTCTCCACAACACTCACCACTCAAAAACGGAAAACAAACCATGTGCTTCTCACTCAACAAAAACCTGTTCAGTTTCTTTGCAAACCGCACTCTCGTCGCTGCCCTGCTCGTTAGCGTCTCGCTTACCAGCGTCCAACCAATCTTCGCAGCATCCAATGGTTCAAGTGCAGCAGAATACGAAGCCTGGGGACTCGAAGCTCCGAGCAATAGTGGCGGCCGATCAACACAGCCCGCTCAGACGACTCCTTCCAACCCACCTTCAAATCCAGACCGTTTTTCCGCTCATTCGCCAAATAACCCACACGTGCCTGCTGAGCTTGCAGACCGAATCGCACAGTCGATGGTCCAAGTCATCGCAGTCGATGCACAGGACAACAAGTATGCGACAGCTGGATGGGTTGTCGATTTCGAACGCGGCATCATCATGACCAATCGATTCATCCTCGAAGGTGCAAAAACAGTCATCGTTTTGTTCCCTGAAATTCCAGGTGAAGACGTTCAAGGAAGCGTCGCAAAAGTCCTGCAGTATTCATCTGAGATGGATGTCGCCTATGTTCAGACCATCAATCCGCTTCCAAACAGCCTCCGAGGACTTGAAGGAAGTTCGCCTGCCCCAGCGACTGCACCTGCCACTCAGCAACAAGTTTCGTATGTTCCTGAACCAGGTAGTGCTTTCACTCCAATCGTCGGAACATGGTCGCTGCAAGACACATTGAACGGCTATCAGATCCACATGGTCGTGCACTTCACAGCACAGGGCGAGTACGGAATGCAGACGACTATCGTTGATCAGTACGGTCAGCAGTCGAAAGAAATCGAACGCGGAGCCTATGTCGCCAACAGCAACGGCCTGCTCGTCATGGAAACGAATGAAGGCATCCAAGAACTTCCATTCTGGTTCGAAAGCGGTTGCCTGTGTGTGAATCTTCAAGAACAGGGTTTGACGCTCTACTTCAACAAGAACTAATCAGCTAAGAATCGACACCTGTTCTTGAATTCAAAGACGAATTTCGCAGCATCCTGAACTTCGCAACCGACGCTGGGACTCAATTGAGTCTCAGCGTTTTTTTTGTTGTTTGGAATGCGACAAATTCGCTTGCTGCGAATATTTCAGGTAGACAGGATTCACAGCTACGAACATCTCATGCGCAGGGTTGCATTCCGGTTTGTCGTTCGGTCGAATTTTGCTGGCAGCTGTGCCATTCACAGGAGCATCCTCAAGTCATCGTCAAGCGATGAATTGAACCGTTTCCTCAAGGAACTTTTCTTCAACACTGAACAAGGCCCTCCATGTTCCGGACACTCCAAGTACTCTCCCCTGCAACTCTCTTCGCGTGCCTGCTACTTCACTCCACGCTACTTACCGCCGATGACAAATCCGCTCAGGCAACTTCCTCTCCGATGGTCGAGCGGCAGCGGATCGGCCTCACGCTTTCTGGAGCAGAACACATCGTTCGCCATGCCAGAGCGAAGGCAGGAGAGATGAACCTCAAAGTCAATATTAGTGTCGTCGACGAAGGAGGCCACTTGATCGCGTTTGCACGCATGGACGGAGCCCGACCTGCCAGCGTTTACACCTCCATGACGAAAGCAACCGCAGCCGCCACCATGCGGACAGCGACAGGTCCTCTTCCCCCTGGAAAAGAAGTCAACACGCACTTAAGTCTGGCCGTGGAAAGGGCTGGATTTGCGAGCGGCGGAAAACTGACGACTCTCTACGGAGGAGTTCCAATCGTGGTCGATGGCCAGGTGATCGGCGCTGTCGGAGTCGGAGGAGCAACTGGAGAACAGGATGCTGAAATCGCTTCCGCAGGTATTCAATCTCTCATGGAGAAACTCGCAGAATAGAGAAGTAAACTTTTTAAGCAATTAAACCGGCTCTGTTCCTGAATTCAGTTTCCGTATCTTCAGGAGCGAGTATCAACCGTTTGACCGCTTTCGAATTTTAATCCAATCCTGTGCTGTGAGTTTGATGCCGAGAGGCGCCGCTCCGAACATTAACTCACAGCATCTTGAGCAAGAACCGTTGAAATGAATCATCAGTCAGAACGCTCAGTCCCTCGTGTCGTCGTGATTGGAGGCGGGTTCGGTGGTGTTCAAGTCGCTAAACGCTTGAAGAGATCGCCGGTCCAGGTCACTCTTCTGGACCGGCGAAACTTCCATTTGTTTCAACCACTCCTTTATCAAGTTGCCACCGGCGGACTCGCCACTTCGAACATCGCGACTCCGTTACGCTACATGTTTCGAAAACAAAAGAATTGCGAAGTTCTGCTTGCGGATGTAACTGGATTCGACCTGCAGAGAAAAGTCGTCATCCTGCGTGATGGTGAAGTCCCATACGATCATCTCGTCGTAGCTGCGGGAGCCACGCACAGCTACTTCGGACATGAAGAGTGGGCCCATCTTGCTCCCGGTCTGAAAACGATCGAAGACTCTGCAGAAATCCGAAGACGTATCTTCATGTCATTCGAACGTGCCGAACGAGAATCGAATCTTGAACGGCGTTCTGAGCTGATGACTTTTGTCATCGTCGGTGGAGGACCAACAGGCGTCGAACTGGCTGGAGCACTCGCGGAGATCGCGCAACATACCCTGAAGAATGACTTTCACCATATCGATCCCAAAGAAGCTCGAATTCTGCTCATCGAGGCAGCACCTCACATTCTGGCTCACATGCCTGAAGACTTGAGTAAACGTGCGGCGGAAAGAGTTCGGTCTCTCGGGATTGAGATTCGAACACAAACCAAAGTTGTCGAAATTCATCCCGATCGGGTGACGCTGCAGTCGGGAGATCAAACTGAGATCGTGAAAACACGCACAGTTCTCTGGGGAGCGGGTGTCAAAGCCAATCCACTTGGAAAATTACTCGCGACTGAAGCCGGACTGGAATCTGATCGTGCTGGCCGCATTCCTGTTCAGGCAAACCTCTCACTCATCGATCACCCCGAGATTTTTGTAATTGGCGACATCGCAAGTTGTGCGGGCGAAGATGGACGTCCATTGCCGGGGCTGGCTCCGGTCGCGATGCAGCAGGGACAGTTTGTCGCCAAGCGGATCGATGCCATTGTCCGCGGGAAGAAGCATGACGAGGTCTTTCACTATAAAGATCGCGGAAGCATGGCCACACTCGGCCGTTCGGTCGCTGTCGCCAAGATTGGAAAACGTGAGTACTGCGGATTTTTCGCGTGGTTGATGTGGTTGGTCGTCCATCTCATGCAGATCGTCCAATTCGAAAACAGAATGCTCGTGCTGATGCAGTGGATCTGGAACTACTTCACATTCAATCGGTCTGCCCGGCTCATCACCGAATCGCCGTTTTCTGATGCATCAGATCCCGGAAAATCAACTGCCGCTTCAGAAAATGCTCCTTCGCCCAGCGACGCTTGAACCATCGAATATGAATTTCGATGTCAGTTTCTCAGGCATTCTCCCGCAACGGGAAAGTCTGTCAGCAAACTCATTTGACAGTCGTTAGAGTTGCGGCAAACTTTCACGAACAATAAATCGAACACCGCAAGCTGCCCTCAGTCAGGCAACTGCAACGAGATGAATTTCGAGTTCGTCAAACAACTCACTTCGCATCAAACGGGACATGGCTTTGAGACATCGACTCCAACAACTGGCGCCTCTCTTTGCCACCCTCATCTTCATCGGCGCAGCTTCACTGCTCTGGCATCAACTCAAGGGCTACAACTGGGCTGATATCAGAAACAGTCTTCAATCGATTCCAGATTGGAAGATCGCTCTGTGCATCGCATTGACGACTGCAAATTACTTCGTCCTGATCGGATACGACTGGCTCGCGCTTCGCTCCATACATCATCCCCTTCCATTTCGACAGGTTGCTTTCGCCTCGTTTACGGGATTCGTAGCCACATACAATTTCGGAGCCACCCTGGGAGGCCTACCGGTCCGCTATCGTGTTTATTCGTCGCTCGGATTGTCCTCGATTGAAGTTATGCAAGTCGCGTTCATGTTGGGGCTGACGTTCGGAATCGGAGAAATCGCGACGGCAGGTTTGAGCTTTGTCATCGATCCGATTGTGATCCCCGAACAACTGAACCTGCCGTTTCACACTGTTAAAGGCTTGGGTTGGACGCTGATTGCGATTACAGCGGGATACCTGTTGCTGACTGCCTTCATTCATAAGCCCCTTCGAGTTCGCAGCTACGATATTCAACTCCCAAAGTTCGGTGTGACGCTCTCTCAAATTGGTGTCTCAGTGGCCGACCTGGTTCTTGCTGCAGGTTGCCTGTATTCATTGATGCCTCCCGATTTCACAATGAATTTTCCGCAGCTGCTGGGAGCTTATTTGCTGGCCATCGTCGCGGTCATGCTCACCCATGTCCCCGGTGGAGTCGGGGTCTTTGAACTGGTGATCCTCACGCTTACCGGTTCGACTTCGAAAGAAGACGTCGTCGCTGCTCTCCTGATTTTCCGAGTCATTTACTACTTGCTGCCACTGCTCGTGGCCACACTGTTGGTCGCTGGTCTGAGCTTGGCCAAGCAAGTGAGCAAGATTCAACCGATCGTGCGAGGGAGTGGAAGAATCGTGACTTCCATCGCCCCTGCCATGCTTTCGATGGCCACGCTCATCGCGGGAATCGTGTTGTTGATCTCAGGAGCAATTCCATCGGTCTCGTCACGCATGCAAGTGCTGGAGAAGTTTGTCGGACTGCATGTCGTCGAAGTGTCGCATTTCGTGGGAAGCCTGGCTGGTGGGGCTCTGATCCTGGTCGCTCGTGGACTTCAACGAAGACTCGACACAGCCTGGTGGGGTGCGGTCTGTCTGCTGACAATCGGCGTCTTGACATCCCTGCTCAAAGGAATCGACTACGAAGAAGCATGTATCCTGCTCCTCGTTCTCACTTCCCTCATCTGCTGTCGAAACCGCTTTGATCGACCGGGAAGATTGCTCCATGAACGTTTCTCGCTCGGTTGGTTCTGCACGATCGTCATCTCTATTTTGAGTTGTTTGTGGCTGGGAGTTTTCATTTACAAGAACGGAGACATTCAGAACGATCGCTGGTGGGAGTTCGCCATTCATGGAGACGCACCGCGATTTCTTCGTGGTTGTGTGGGAGTCGCGGCAATTCTCGTGCTGTGGACAATTGGCAGAATTTGTTCACCCTCGAAAGCTGGAAAATCACAGCTTCCAACTGAGTCGGACCTGCTCAAAGCTTCTGAAATCGTTGCCAAGTCGACTCGGACGAGCGCAAATCTGGCCTTGCTCGGCGACAAGCGATTTCTGTTCAACGAAGCCGAAGATGCTTTTTTGATGTACGCAATCGAGAACCGTTCCTGGATTTCCATGGGAAATCCTGTCGGCCCTCCTGAAAGGTGGCCGGAACTGATTTGGAGCTTTCGGGAGATGTGCGACTCTCACAACGGTCGCCCAGTTTTCTACCAAATCGATGCCGACTCGCTGCCGATGTACGTCGATCACGGGCTGACATTTTTAAAACTTGGTGAGGAAGGACGCGTCAACGCCAGAGAATTCTCATTGAATGGACACCACTTCCAAAGCATGCGTTCAACGCGAAATCGTATCCTCAAAGCTGAATGCCGATTCGAAGTCCTTCCGAAGGAACAGGTCGCAGCCGTTCTGCCTCTCCTAAAAGAGATTTCCGACGCCTGGATGGCCGAAAAACATGCTGCCGAGAAAGGGTTTTCGCTCGGATTCTTTGACGAAAAATACTTGATGCAATTTCCCTGTGCAGTGGTCACACAGAATGGAAAGATTCTCGCCTTCGCAAATCTCTGGCTCGGTGCGAACAACGAAGAGTTCTCTGTCGACCTGATGCGTCACGACCCAGCCGGTCCGCCCGGTTTGATGGACTATCTGTTCGTGGAATTGATCTTCTGGGGGCAACAGCAGGGATACGAGTGGTTCAGCATGGGAATGGCCCCACTCTCCGGAATCGAAGATCGACCGCACGCCCCAATGTGGAACAAAGCTGTGGGCGTCCTCTATCGAAACGGAGATCACTATTACAACTTTCAGGGTCTTCGTTCTTACAAAGACAAATTTCGTCCGGATTGGGAACCGCGGTACCTGGCAACTCCGGGTGGAATCGCTTTGCCGCAGGTGCTCTCCGATCTCGTCCGTTTGATTGGACGCGAAAAGAAGCCCGGTAAATTGTCGCCAAGCTCGAAGAATTCGGACGAGTAGCATTCTGCCCTTAGATGCAGTCTCACATTTAGGACACTGCCATGATCATCCTGAAATTGAGCCACCTTCAAAACGCATTTTGACTCGAAATCCGTTGCGAGAAACGAGGAGTTTCCCGAGCTACATCCCATGATTCATGATGTTGAGACCGCGAAGCCCCCGCGAATATGGTCTAGACCGCCATTCAAATGGCCGATAAGATCGGAAAGGAGAAGGGCATTTTCGCTCGACTCATCAATACTCCTAATTTTTCATTATGTTCCAAAGTTTCCTGACCGCCCTGACAATCATTTCGATTGCGTTTCACGCGACGGTCGGATGCTTTGCGCATCACTATCACTCTTGCGACACTGCCGCAAAGCAAACTCCCGAAGCTGTGGCTGCGGAAGGATGCTGTTCGCACGACCATGCCACCTCGACGAGAGTTGAGCCGCAAGATGCTCTCCCAGCTGATGAGCATTCCCGGGAACTTGCCGAATCCGGTGACAATCACGATCACGCTCCCTGCATCGACGACCACTGCAATTTCGTCGCAGTACATCGTGACCAAGACGTCCATCAGATGCTGACGTTTTCGAAGTGGTGTCAGGTCCTCGGCAACGATTTGGTTGAAGTCGCCGGTGATACTCTCCTGCCGAATTTCGGGCTACACCAACATCTCTCTCTTGCCCTGACAGGTCCGTGCGCCGACCGCTCTGCGCATCAGGTCTGGCTGCTTTAAGGGCACTCCTCTCGCATTGCTTATGCGACCTGCGAACGTCGTCACAGCACAACAAGTGCAGTGAAACGGCGATTCCGTTTTCCGAATGAGACTACTTCTCGTCCGGTCCAATAAAGATCGTCGTCCGCGAAATAGACGAATTCGCAACAGCCTGACGGAATCTCACAACACGATCCCACAGATAAGATTGTGCGCTCATTCACAAGATCAGCTTTGTGAGTGATGAAGATCTCGCTGGCTTGCGAAGACTTGCTTCTTGTTCCAACTCACTCGCTTCAACGAGACGGTTCAGCATCTTCCTGCACCAGTCCGTGCGAGTTCAATTCACCCAGTTCGAAGAATCCACAGCAGAACAATGAACACACAAAACCGGACTTATTTCCCAAAATGGGCGTGGTGGACCGGACTCACAATTGTCGTCCTCATCTGCGGAGTGACATGGTCTCAGTGGTTTCCAGGTCTCAATTCCTGGGTCGAGCGGACGGTTTCTGCATTTCGAGCAGGTGAGACAGAAACTGGTGCCGGTTCGCATGAGGAACACGACTCCCATGATGACCACGATCACGGGTCTCACGAGGGACACCAGGACGAGTCGTCGCTTGAGCTTTCGGAACAAGCGATGCGGAACATCGGGCTGACCGAAGAAACTTTGCTTCCGGTCCAACTCGAGACGTTTTGGCGATCGATCACCGTTCCTGCACTCATCGTTGAACGGCCCGGCAGGACGAGAGTTCAGGTTGCCACTCCCATGACCGGAGTCATCACTGACGTCCATGCTGTAGCGGGTGAAGCCGTTGAACCGGGGACTCTGCTCTTCCAAATCCGCCTGACGCATGAAGACCTCGTCCAGGCTCAAACGGAGTTCCTGAAAACGCTTGGAGAACTGGATGTCGAGGAACGTGAAATCACCCGACTCGAAGCTGTCACCAGCAGCGGGGCGGTCGCTGGCAAACTGCTCCTCGATCGCGAATACGCCCGCGACAAGCTCACAGCGCTGCTGCGAGCACAACGTGAAGCACTCAGGCTTCACGGGCTCTCAGAAGGGCAAGTTAATCAAATCTCCGAAGAGCGTCGATTACTACGAGAACTGCAGATCTTCGCTCCGACGATCGACAATCACGAGCCCGAAGAACTGCAACTGACGCGTTCGGCAGCACAGAGGTTCAATACTGAATCGGGATCACTGCTCGACAGAACACAACTTGTCACGCACATCGGACCACTCATTCTTCAGGATCTCAGTGTACATAAAGGTCAGTCAGTCAATGCTGGGGAAACTCTTTGTGTTCTCACGGATTATGAAGAGTTGCTAATTGAAGGTATGGCTTTCGAACAAGACTTTGAAGAGATCCGAGAAGCTTCGAAGAACGAATGGCCGCTCGATGCCATCTTCGAAAGAGCAGGTTCCGGAAATCGCGTTCTGGAAGGGCTAGAGATCGCCTATCTCGCCAATCAAGTTGATACCGGAACTCGAACGTTGAAGTTCTATGTTCGGCTTCACAACGAATTGATCAAGGATCGACGCGATAGTGGCAACCGCTATGTCGAATGGAAATATCTGCCCGGTCAACGCCTACAGCTGCGCATCCCCGTCGAAGAGTGGCCAGAGCAGATTGTCGTCCCGGTCGATGCCGTCGCACGTGAAGGCGTCGAATCGTTCGTCTTTCAGCAGAACGGAGACCACTTCGATCGCGTCCCGGTTCATGTCAAATACCGAGATCAGTTTTCTGTAGTCATTGCCAACGATGGCTCTCTCTACCCGGGTGACGTGATCGCTACGCAAGGTGCTCATCAGATGCAGATGGCTCTGAAGAACATGTCTGGAGGTGGAGTCGATCCGCACGCGGGACACAACCATTAAGTGCATCAAACATCTATTAACTTTTCGATTTACATCACTTTATCAATCACGATCACTAATTGAGACGGTGGAAACCGACTCAGAAGATGCTTTAAGAAGGTCTCCTGACAATGCTGAACGCAGTGATCCGATTTTCGCTTCAAAACCGATTGGTTGTTATCGCTGCTGCGATGTTTCTGATCGGATTCGGTAGCTGGCAAGCAATGCAGTCTCAGATCGATGTCTTCCCCGATCTCAATCGTCCACGCGTTGTCATCATGACAGAAGCCCCCGGACTGGCACCTGAAGAAGTTGAAACACTGATTACGTTCCCCATCGAAACAGCGATGAACGGAGCCAATGGAGTCCAGGAAGTTCGAAGCTCGTCGGGAGTCGGAATCTCCGTCGTCTATGTGGAATTCGACTGGGGCACCGACATTTACAACGATCGCCAGATTGTCAATGAGCGGCTGCAACTCGTTCAAGAGAGAATGCCCGAAGGAGTCAGCCCAACACTCGCTCCCATCTCTTCGATTATGGGACAGATCCTCATGGTCGGAATCTGGAGCGAGAACAACGAAACGGAGTCGCTCGAACTTCGCACACTTACGGATTGGGTTGTCAGGCAGCGTCTGCTGACGATTCCCGGAGTATCGCAAGTGTTCACCATGGGCGGAGGACGAAAGCAGTTTCAGGTGTTGGTTGACCCTGATGCCATGTTGCGTTTTGGTGTCACGCTGCACGAAGTAAAACAAGCCGTGCAGGACAGCAACGAAAACGCCACCGGCGGCTATCTGGACGAGCAAGGCCCCAATGAATTGCTTGTTCGAGCCTTGGGACGTGTCCAATCGATCGAGGATTTGCAGAAAGTCGTCGTCGCAACTCGTTCAGGCCGACCGGTCGCTCTCGCTCAAATCGCCACAGTGATCGAAGGACCTCAGGTGAAACGCGGTGACAGTGCTGCCTATACCCGCGACGAAGACGGTCAATTCTCTGGTGGTCCTGCTGTCGTCCTCACGATCAACAAACAACCGGGAGCCGACACTCGAAGAGTGACTGATTCCATTATGGCAGCCATTGAGGAACTGCGCCCCACATTGCCGGACGATCTGCGAATCGAACCACTCTACACACAGAAGTCGTTCATCGACCGAGCAATTGAGAACGTCGTCGAAGCGTTGCGTGATGGGGGGATTCTGGTTGTCGTTATCCTCTTTCTGTTTTTAATGAATCTTCGCACAACTTTTATCACACTCACTGCCATTCCTCTGTCACTTGTGATGACAGCGATCGTGTTCTCTATCTTTGGGATTTCGATCAACACCATGACCTTGGGAGGGCTCGCGGTCGCGATTGGCGAATTGGTTGATGACGCCATCGTCGACGTCGAAAACATCTTCCGACGACTCAAAGACAATCGAGCGAGTGCCAACCCAAAGCATCCGCTGCTCGTCGTTTTTCAGGCAAGCGTTGAAGTTCGCAACTCGATCGTGTTCGGAACGATGATTGTCATCCTCGTCTTCCTCCCTCTTTTCGCACTGTCCGGAATGGAGGGCCGGTTGTTCACACCACTGGGTGTTGCATACATCGTCTCGATCCTCTCTTCGTTGCTGGTCTCTTTAACAGTGACCCCTGTCCTTTCGTACTGGCTGCTCGGAAAGCAAAAGTTCTCAGAAACTGAAAAGGACGGATTCGTACTCCGAGGTGTGAAGTGGATCGGCGAACGAGTGATTCGTTTCAGCTTGGCATTTCCAAGATTGAATCTCTTGGCAACGACATTCCTGGTTTTCATCGCAGGCCTCTTTGTCACGAGCCTCGACCGTGACTTCCTTCCTCCTTTCAACGAGGGAGCTATTCAGCTCAATGTCATCCTTCCACCGGGAACATCTTTGGAAACATCGAACGCCATCGGCCAGAAAGTCGAACGTCGCCTGCAGGAAATCGAAGACGTGACAAAGTTTGTACGTCGAACCGGCCGAGCGGAACTCGACGAACATGCTGAAGGGGTCAACATGAGCGAAATCATTCTTGAGCTCGACCCAGAGTCAGAACAGTCTCGCGAGGATCAACTCACAGAAATTCGTGAAGCGATGGCTGATATCCCCGGAATTGTAACTGCGGTCGAACAGCCGATCGCACACCTCATCTCACATATGCTTTCCGGAGTGAAAGCTCAAATTGGTATCAAAGTCTACGGGGACGATCTCGATAAGCTGCGGCGCACCGCAGAACAAATGAAGGTGTCGATGCAGTCTGTGCCTGGCGTCAAAGACCTTCTCGTCGAGCCTCAAGTCGTGATCCCCCAGCTTCGAATCGAACTCGATCGGGACAAACTTCTGCTCTACGGTCTGAATTCCGCCGAGGTGAATGACTTCATTGAAACAGCTATGAATGGTCAGGTTGTATCGGAAGTTCTCGTGGGGCAACGCACGTTCGATCTCCTCATTCGTCTCGATGAAAACTATCGCGAAGACCTCCAGCAACTGCGACGACTGACGATCGAACTGGAAGACGGAGGTAAGCTGCCGCTCGAAGCGGTGGCGAGGATTTATGAATCCGGGGGTCCAAACACAGTCAACAGAGAGAACGTTCGTCGAAGAATTGTCCTTCAATGTAACGTCTCCGATCGCGGTGTCGTGGACGTCGTCGAAGACATTCGAAAACAGGTCCAACCGATTGTCGAGGACCTTCCCGCCGGATACTTCGTCGAATACAGCGGGCAGTTCGAGAGCCAACAGTCAGCTTCACGAGTCATTGGACTGTTGTTCATGGTTTCGATGATCGGAGTTTTTCTCGTTCTGTTCACGATGTTCCGCTCCATCAATCTTTCGCTGCAAGTCATGATGGCCCTTCCGATGGCCTTGATCGGGTCGGTGGCAGCTCTCGTGATCACAGGTCAGTCACTCACCGTAGCTGCCATGGTCGGTTTCATTTCACTGGCAGGAATCGCATCGCGGAACGGAATCTTACTCCTCAATCATTATCTGCATCTCGTCAAATACGAAGGAGAAGACTGGAGCAAGAGCATGATCATCCGTGCTGGTCTGGAAAGGCTGGCTCCCGTTTTGATGACTGCTCTCACTTCCGGAATTGGTCTCGTGCCTCTTGTTCTCGCTGCAGGAGAACCGGGGAAGGAGATTCTGTACCCGGTCGCGACGGTCATCCTGGGCGGGCTGATCAGCTCGACCCTGCTCGACTTCTTCGTTCACCCCGCTTTGTTCTACCTGATCGGGATGAAAGAAGCTGAACGCGTCGTCAACGAGTCAACAACTGAGGTCCTGTTGATTGAGGAAGATGACGTCCCGCATGGCTCCCAAGTCGACTGAGGAAACTTGACTCATTCGAGCGAATTTCTCTCCGCCTCCGTCAAACCGACGAAGACACCTCCACTAAAGAGACCCGTTTTCCCGATTCACAAACTCCGGCAAGTCAACTTGTCGAACCTCAAACTGGAAACTGAAATGAAAATTGAACTTTGCCAAAAATCTGCCGTTGTTTTCGCGGTCATGCTCGCAATTTCCGGATGTGCCAAGAATTCTTCCACTGAAACCGATAAGTCTGACACAACACCAACCCACTCAGAGCACGATCACGGAACCGAGGGCCCACACCACGGAAGCCTCATCGAGCTCGGAAGCGGAAACTTCCATGCGGAAATCGTACACGATGATCAATCGGTCACGATTTACATCCTTGATGGGCAAGCCTTGAACTCGTATCCGATTGAAGCAGCGGATCTCACCATCAACATCAAAATCGACGGCCAACCAGAACAGTTTTCACTCGTTGCCAATCCCGACACCGACGATCCGGAGGGAAAGTCTTCAAGGTTCAAAGTCGAAGAATCCCGACTCGCAACTTCTCTCGATGAAGAGAGCGCCGACCCGCGACTCGTTGTCACAATCGACGGCAAGCCGTATCGCGGAGTCATCGCACATTCCCACGACCATCATTAATCATTTTGTTAAATGATGACGCGAGATTTGGTTCGCAGACCGCGTGAAGAATTCGTTCACTGAATTGACAAGACCGAAGCCAACAGACACTCCATTGACGGACAACAAGCACTGCACGGCGTCGTCCGAGGAACGTCCCTCGTTCCTCAGACAACGCTCATGCCGAAGCACAAAAAAGGAATCTGCACAATGACAAGGATTGTTCTGAAAATAAACGCAATCATTGCCATCATGACCATTTGCAGCACTGCTGTTTATGCGGAAGGTCGGGCCAGCCAGGCGGTCAAAGAAGCAGCTCAAAACAACCAGTTCGCATTCGTGATGTTCTATCGAGCTGACGACGCGTTAACCCGGCAAATGAGTCAGGTTCTCGAGTCGACACTTTCGACACGCGAAGACGCCGTCATCGTTCCCGTTCAGATCGGAGACGCAGCTGAACACGAACTGATCAAACGATTTGACGCAACGCGGATTCCACTTCCCGCCACAGCCGTTCTCGCCCCCAACGGCGCAGTTTGCACTGTCTATCCTCAGCGAGTCAGCGATGCACAATTGATTGCAGCGATCGTCTCACCGGCCCAGGCGAAATGTTTGAAAGCACTTCAGGAACAAAAGATCGTTGTTCTTTGTGCACAGCCAACTGCAGCTGCGGATGTTCCATCTGGAGTTACAGAGTTTAGAGAAGACTTGTTCTTTAGTGACCGCACCGAAGTTGTCACTGTACTGGCCAACGACCCAGCAGAAACGAAATTCCTGAACCAACTCCGAGTGCCAACGAACCGATCAAATTCGATCGTCGCATTCATGGCCCCTCCGGGTGTCATGATCGGTGTCTACGACGGAAGCATTACCCACGCCCAACTTGCACAACAACTTGCCGCCGCCGGAAAGTGCTGCGACGACGAGAACTGCCAGCACCACAAATCAGCTGGCGCGCAACAACCTCCCCGGCGATAGACGCTCAGTCTCGCCAACACTCTCCCAAGCAATTCCCTCTCTCTCTCAAATTCCCAAAGGAATGGGTGTCATGAAGCTTCGAACAATGATCTGGAAGGAACTCTGGCAGCGTCCCACACCAATGCTGACAAGCCTGATGGCCGTCACATTTGGAGTCGCTGCACTTGTTGCGATTCAGAACATCACCGACTCTTCGGAGAAAAAAATCGCCAGCGACATGGAAGCATTAGGAGCAAACGTTCTGGTCTTGCCGCCGAGTGTCACGCTTCAGGATTACTATGGCGCGGACCTGCACGGAAAGACGATGCCGGAAGAGTACGTCAGTCGGCTCGCCCTCGCTCGTATGCCCGGAGTTGAAAATCTCGCCCCAAAACTCTGTGTCGAAACTTCTGTCGATTCCATTCCGGTCACGTTGACGGGCATCCTTCCTCAAAGTGAATTCCAGGCGAAGGCTGCATGGCAAGGCCTGGGAATGATCACTAATCCTATTGGAACAGATCGCGGCTGTTGTACAACGACTGCAAATCTAAACACCGATAACGATCCCAACTCACTGGCCACCAATCGAACCGTTCAGGACCTCGGTGATAGAGAAGTCATCATCGGACGCGATCTGGCCAAACAACTCGACGTCCAGTCAGGGGCTGAACTGAATCTCTTTGGAGAGACATTTCGCGTGCTGACAGTCTTGCCATCGACAGGCACAATCGACGACGGCAGACTCTTCGCCCACCTGCACAGTGTTCAGGACCTGTCCGGAGCCGGACCTGTCATCAACGTCATCGAAATTATGGCATGCTGTGAAGAAGCTGCTGGAAGCCTGATTACAAACCTCTCCGCTGAGCTTCCGGAAACAAGAGTGATCACGATCGCCCAGGTTGTCGACACGCAGATTTCCGTCAATCGGCTGATGGGAAGCTTATCGTGGGTCTTCTTTTCGATCCTGTTACTCGTCGGAGCCGCGAGCATCGCGAGCGTGATGTATGCCAACGTCATCGAACGCCGCAAAGAAATCGGAACGTTGATGGCACTCGGTGCGAGCCGCTCGTTCGTCACTCAAATGTTCCTCGGCAAAGCCATGATCCTCGGATGCGCGGGCGGTGTACTCGGGTTTGTCTTTGGAACGGCTCTCGCGATCTTTCTCGGACCGCAGCTACTCGGGATTACCGTTCAACCCATCCCGCAATTGTTACTCGTCGGTTTGGCTGCCGCCACCACAGTTTCTGTCGCAGCGAGTATCTTCCCAGCCCGCAAGGCCGCAGGTCTCGACCCTTGTCTCGTCTTCAGTGAATAGGACTGTCGTCGACGAGTTTAGCAACAATGCAGAAACAGGTTTTAGAACACCAAAGGGAAATTTAAGTCGCCAACCTCGGACCAACTAGGACGAGTGCAAGGTTTCTACAGCCTACACGATGACACACAATGGAGTTCTCAAGGATGTATCAGCTTCAGTCAGTGAATCAGATTTACGAACGTCGCGGCAAGCGAGTGATTGCTCTCGATGATTCAAACTTGTCCATTCACGACAACGATTTCATCGCTGTCGTTGGCCCGAGCGGAAGCGGAAAGACAACGCTTCTTTCAATCCTCGGCGGAATGCTGACCCCCACATCAGGCCAGGTATTTCTTAACGGGGAATCAATTTACGATCTGTCTGTTCAACAAAGAACGGAGCTTAGAGCGAGCAAGATCGGATTTGTCTTCCAGTCTTTTAATCTCGTCACTTGGCTGACGGCACAGGAGAACGTCCAAGTCCCATTGATGCTTTCAGGGAAATCTGACGCAGAGCAAAAGCAACGTGCTTCCGAGCTACTCGATCGTGTCGGGCTAGCCGATCGAATGGATCACCTGCCTGCCGAATTGAGCCAGGGACAGCAACAACGTGTCGCGCTCGCTCGCACTCTAGCTAACGATCCCCGCGTGATTCTCGCAGATGAGCCGACCGGAAACCTCGACTCCGAAACGCGCGAACAGGTCATGAATTACTTGTCCGAATTCCATCGCGATGGACGCACAATCGTGATGGTCACTCACGACCAACAGACAGCTGCGTTCGCCAATCGAACTGTCCGACTCGTCAATGGAATGACCAGCGAAGGCGATGAATCGATGGCTGCCTAAACTGCTCCGCTCGGATTAGCGCAGCCAACGAGAACACAGCTTCTTTTTGATATCACCTGAGATACGAGGCGACTCGGAAATCGCTTCGTATTTCAGATCTTTCTGAACACGCCTGACATTTCAGGACCGAAAGCACGTCGAATTCGACTCACTTGACCGATCTCCGGATCGACTCATTGTGCAATGTGAATTCTCGACCTGGGCAACCTTCAAGACTTAGACCGTGCGAACGTTTTATTTAACGAATCTACGAGGTGTCTCTTTAGTCGAAGAAAAGTCTTGACAGACGATTTCAGGTCTGTAATCTCAGAAATGGCCAGGCTCTAATTCTCTCACGAGCTTTCTCTTTCAAAGGAGCTATTGCTATGAAGTTCCGGTGGTCGGGTTCGTATTTCACAGGGTTCATTCGGAGCTTCGCAAGGAGTATCTGCTGGTCGTAGCTCGCCGAAGAAATGATTGTCGAAGTTTTAGGGACCCTTCTTTCAGATAACAATCCCCCTGGTTTCCTTTGAACTCTGCATACAAATGGTTGGTCGATCTGGGAAACCCAAGCTCAACCGGTGCCAAAAATGACTGCAGAAAACAACGAGTTTCCGATGAGAGTTCACTTTCAGCTGATAAGTCTCGTTGTCCTCCTCTCTCTCACTTGCTGCGAAACAGCAAAAGCCGAACCGGAATTGAATGGGGATCAGGGCTTGAGGGAAAGGATCCTAGATGCAATCGCCACTTCCCGTGGGATGCTCGAAACCGGACATTGGAAAGGAACAGTTCTGTTCCTCAGCGGGGCAGATGGAGAAGTTCCCACCGAAGAAATTCGTGGCACCGCGGAGGTTATTTGGGACAAAGATCGGACCTACCGCAATTTCGAATTTGATGTGATCGACCGCACGCCCCCGGAAAGTAGGCCGCACATCATCGTGGAACGCTTCGAATCTGAAGGGAAGCTCTTGAAAATTGAGAACGAGAAAGTGGTTTCAGAATTCGTAGAGCCTCAGCCGATGCATCGCCCTCTTATGCATGAACAAGTGCGGCCCGACGAACTTTGGTTCAAGCTAAACGGGACATACGACTTCGAGAAGTTTCTGCACCTGGAAAATCAGTTTAAAGTATCCAAGCTGCTCAGTTCTCAAGTTTCACGACTTCGCGATGGTCGAATCGCTGTTCTTCACATTTACATCGCTGGTCAAGGCAAAACACTCACCGTTCGAATTATCGCAGACCCGAAACAGGGGCTCCATCCAGTCGAGTGGTCCTACGAATGGTACGACCAGCGTCGAACAGGAAAAGCGAGCTGGGACCGAACTGATGCGGGCGTCTGGTATCCGAAGTCATTTGAATATCAGAGTTCTGAGAGATTCCCTATTGATGCCAAACACCGCTGGAATCTCAACTTTCGCATGGAAACTACCGAATTTAAACCGCGCTGGGACAAAGCCCGTGATCCATTCAGCATCAAGCCCAGACTAGAACCTGGTATGGTGTACTACGTCATCGCTGCAAACGGCAAGCGGGTCTCCAAACGGGTCATCGGCAAACCGGAGGAGAAGACGCCGGAAGAGACTCATGATCGTTTGACCGATCAAGCCAAAGAGGATTTTGCAGCCCCAAGCGATCAGGAGCAGTAACTGGTCCGCCGCTTCCTGATGATCAACCTCCGCCATGAATTGCCGAGACGATCTTTTCGACGCAGTCTTTTCGATCAAGAGTCGTATCGACCCGTACAGCGAATTGCGATTCCGTTTCTGAGAGCGGTTGAAATTCCCGTTGTTGTTTTTCGAGTACAGTAAGATCGGCTTCGGAGGCGTCGCCCCCATCATGCTGACGTTTTGCGACCCGTTCTTTCAGAATGGAATCTGGTGCCTCAAATTGCAGAACGACGAGTTCGCATCCGATCTCGCTGGCAAGTTCGAAGAATGGCTCCCGTCGTTCAGGATCAAGAAAAGTCGCATCGACGATGACAGACATTCCGCCGAGAAGGATAGATTTGGCGCACTCAAGGAGATGCAGGTAAACTGCTTCCTTCGACTCGGACGAATAAACGTTCTCTCCCAACTTCTTCGATTTGCTCAACCGGTTTCGCTCGATATCGGACCTTAAGCGGACCGCTCGGAGTGGCCCCACTAAGTGCTGTGAGAAAAACGATTTTCCGCTGCCGGACAAGCCGAAGGTGAGAATTAGCTTTCGCGGTCGACTTTGAAAGTAGCTGAAAGCGAGTTCCATCAGGGGGAGAATCTCTTTGCAGTCAGGTTCTTGCTCATCTTCGACTTGCTGTGTTCGCCGAATCGCAGCAACTTTCGCGCGGACCATTGCCAGGTAGCTCGCATAAAATGAAAGCAGCCTGAGGCCATGGTAATCACCAGTCTCTTCGCAATACTTATTCAAGAAAAGCATTGCTGCCTGAGACCTTCCGAGATGATCGAGATCCATCACCACGAATGCCGCTTCGCAAATCACATCAATCCACCGCAACTCCTCATTGAAGTCGATGCCGTCGAAAATTCGGACTCTGTCATTTAAAAGCACCATATTCCCGAGGTGCATATCTCCATGACACTCTCGGATGAACCCTTCTTGCTTTCGTTCTGAAACCAACTTCTCCAGCGATTGCCACTCCCGCTCTGCTTCTTGCTCTACTCTATCGAGAACTTTCAGCGAGGGTTCTTCAGAAATTCGCAACTTGAGTTGTTCAAAGTTCTCAGCAACAGGCGTCCACACCTTCTCGGGCGAACCAAATTTTGAATCTGTCCGGGCTATTAGAACGCTCTGATGAAATTCTGCGACGTCTTCGGCCAAAGTCTCGAAGTGACGATTTTCAACCTGTGCCGTTCCAATCATCTCTGACAGGATTCGACCAACTGGGAAGCGTTGCATCTCCACTGCATAATCGATGATTTCGCCTGATCCATCGACTTCAGGTTGGTCAACCGTCCCAGTAATTGGAACCACTCGACGATAAATCTCTGGAGCCAAGCGGCTGTTGAGTCGCAACTCTTCTTCGCAAAAGTGCTTCCTCAATTCAAGAGTTGAAAAGTCCGCGAACCCGAGATCGACAGGCTTCTTGATCTTCCAACCTCGATTACCTGCGAGGACGACCCAGGAAATATGCGTTTCAATGAGATCACAGTCGTTCCTGCCATCAGCGTCAGACTCTTTCAACTGCCGCAACAGTGATGGTCCCAGTTCTTGACTCTTCCCAGTCTCCATCGCACCCCTTTGTCTTCACCTAAAACTCAAAGCACTCGTCGACTCCGTAATTCAGAGTGCAACAACAGCGGCACGAGTTCAACCCATGCAGCATTTCTATTCTGAAGACTGATGAGCGAGTTGCCATTTCAGTTCAGCAAACGACATAATCTGAGTCGCGAAAAGAAAGAGAGC
>NZ_JBFEFI010000019.1 GCF_040717535.1 Thalassoglobus sp. JC818 | reverse complement strand
TGAAAACATGCGACCGTTCCTGATGGAGGCTAGGGGATTCGAATTGCTTTGCGCGAACGACCGCCGTGAAAGCACTTCGGACTCGGCTACTGATCCTTGCGCAAAGAGTGATGCTGCCAATGGTGCCATCCGCGATTTACTAGCTGAACTTCCTGATTTGCTCTGGATGATTCAGGTCTGGCCACTGCTCCAACCTTCAGTCCGATCTCGAATCGTCGATCTGATCCAGGATTGTTAACGATCACCCGATCCTCCCACTTTACCGAATGAAGAAGGTTGCGCTGAGGGTCTGCCGTGACAGCGGTTCTTGTCGGACGCCCCCCTCTTATCTTTGAATACCTCCCCGAGATGCTGCCAGCGTCGAGCTCGGGCCTAGCCTCTGTTGACCGCCATAAAAGTTTCTAGTGGGACAGAAATCACTCATGGGGTGGTCCAAGATCGTTAAAAAGCGGACGTCGAACGCGAGTTCGAAGAGATCGGACTTGAGTTTGCTGCGGTTCAGCCAACTGGAAAAGGCTACCTCGCATGTTGGACGTTTGATCAACTGCATGGGGACTCACCTTCGAAGCAGGAGCGTATGACCGTCCGAGTGGCACCGAATGAGGTGCGGATCGAGCAACTCGGTCAACTTGGCAAGGCGACCCGCCTTGCCGCATCCGCTGGCCCTGCGTGTACTCATTGGCTGGGTCCAAAACACGGAATGTCGATCCGGTCGCTGGCTGAGAAGGCCCTGATACTTGTCAGGCAGAACGAATCCCTTGCGAATCAACTGGATGACGTGATCGCCGCTGAGCAGGTTCCGGGCTTTTCGCAAATGCTTCAACAAGCCAGCGAGGCGATGGCTTCCGTCTCGAACGCCGTTGATCACGGACTCGGTAACCCGAGGTTGACGCTTTGTTCTACAGTGGCGATTACTTCGGGGATGTCGACGCACGGTTATTCATCAAGAACCTGGAGAACGTTCAGGGCGACGAACGCGATGTGATTTTTTTGTCAATGGGGTATGGGTTCAATGATTCTGGAAAATTCACCAAAAGCTTTGGACCGATCAACCTCCAAAATGGCGAACGTCGGCTGAACGTGGCCGTCACGCGTGCACGAGAAGAGCTGGTGTTTGTTACATCGGTCCGCTCAGCAGACATGGACCTTTCGGGCAGTAAAAGCACAGGAGCCCACCTCTTGAAGGCCTACCTTAACTACGCCGAGAAAGGGGTCGACACTCTCGGGTTAGCAATCAATGAATTTGCTGCTGAAGCCGACAGCCCGTTTGAGGAGGAAGTCGCTGCTGCCCTGATTCGAAGAGGACTTGATCCGGTCCCACAAGTTGGCTGTGGTGGATTCCGAATTGACCTCGCCTTAAAGCACCCCGAGCGGCCGGGAGAGTTCTGCCTGGCTGTCGAGTGTGATGGGGCAACTTACCACTCATCGAATACCGCTCGCGATCGCGATCGCATTCGCCAAACCATCTTGGAGAACTTAGGCTGGCGGATTGTTCGGATCTGGTCGACGGACTGGATACGAGATCCCAATCGCCAGATCAATCGAATTATTGCGGAATACAATGCTTCTGTTGCATTGTCCCCACCGCAGTATCAGTCCCACTCCGAAGCGTTTGAGGAGGACGAGTTCGAACCGCAATACGTCGAGCCTCCAACGGCTTCGAAGCGACCTAATTTCCAGTTCAACAGTATTGATGACGTGCCAGACTCGGTCATCCAATCGACGGCAGAATATGTGCTCACACAGGCTGGCGCGATGGCATTCGACGATCTCGTCAAACAAACCTCACGTGAACTCGGCTTCCGTCGGCTCAGCGTGAAAATCAAGAGCCGACTCGAAGCCCGGCTTGATGACGATCTCAAATCTGGTCTACTCAAGCGTCTCGGGGAGCGAGTGATAATTGGGGAGTTTAACAAATGAGCGAATGCGTAGACCATTTGGGAATCAAGATACGGTCACGTCGAGCGTTCGGCCAAGCCACAAAATTCCAACGCAACGATTCGTCCCAAATATTTTGCTCCAACGAAGTATTCCCGCAAGTACCGATTGACCATCCAGTCGATTTGACCGCAGCCACTTGTGATTTGGATCGATCGTGACCGACGACAGTTCGCCCTGAGAACGCAGCAGCTGTTTCCGACCGGCTGCGTTTGATGGCATCGCCCCTACTCGGAATGATCCTTCCTTTTCGTAATGATCCGAATACCTTTTTCGTCTCGTTTGAACTTTGAAATGAAGTCCGCCTCCTTCAAGCATTTCACCAGAGCCAGGTTGATCTCGCTTTCTGCAATCAACGGCCTCTTTCCGTATTTGGCGATTTCTTCGTAGGGAGCCCCAATTGCTTCAAGATTGCTCATCACCCGAGCCTGGTCCCACTTCGGAATCATCAGGGTGAGGAGGTTGACTGCATCGCCTTTTGGCACGGCCTTGATAACCTTTTCGACGAAATTCTGGTCAGAGTCGTCAATCGCTGTCCCAGGGTTGGCGAGTATCTGCACAACCTCGTTCGTTAGTTTCTCATCCTCTCCACAGTTAATCGTTCCAGCGTTCAGAAGTAATTTCCTCTTCGCATCCAGCGGAATTGATGATTTCAGAAGTCCAGCGAGTTCCTTTTCTCCCAACGGCCAATCTTCAATTTTCTCTTGAAAGGTCGAGAATTGCTTCTCGATCAGTGCCACCCGAAGCTCAGGATCGCTTCCTAGCCAACTGTATGTGTCCTGACTCAATTCGATCGTTCCGAAGCGGATCAGGTGGAGTTTCTTCTTGTTATCAATTGTGGTTGGATAGTGGGCGACCTTTCCTAAATCGGGACGAATTAACTTCTTGTAGCTTTCCAAATCCATCTCATCGAACTCGACGAGCTGATCAAAGAGCTTCGGCTGATTTTTTTTCCCGTCCTTGGCCAACTCGGAGACGACATCAGGTGATCTGAAAATTGGAGCAAGCTGCTCAAAATCGCCCGTCTCGTCAAAAAGATCTTCAACGTTCTCCCAGTTGATAACAAATTTTTCTTCCTCGACGACAGTAGCCCAGTAGCATTTAGGCACTTCCAAGAACCTGAGTCGTGCCTCTTGTCTCTCAACTACCCGTTTCCCCAGATCTTCTTTTAATCCCTGAACGGACAACAACATCTCGACGCCCTCTTGAGGCTCGGTGACGGTCTCGTCCACCTTCAGATAGCAATTCTCGAAGAAATTGTTGATGTGCTTTTCGACATGACGGAACACGGACGGCGGAGCGTTTTTCAAGCTGAGAAACATCTCGGATTTGGCCACCTTCGCTTCCACTCCATGCTTCGCCAGAATTGTGGAGACGTTCTTCGGTGTTAACTCCCAGATCGCATGGTCGGTCACGGCATCTATGGCTGCCATACGACATTCGTTCGAAAGACCCGAGAAACTGATGTCACTGATTAACATTCCGCTTTTCGCCAACAATGGAATTCTTTCGGCGAGTTCGGGACGATCGAAGATGTCCGGACCGGATTTCTCAATGAGTTGCGTGAACCTGCTTGGCTGCCGAAGCTCTTTGATGGTATTACTGAGTGCTTTACTAAGAATCTCCTTGACGTGAGGAAGCGGATTCGAGCATCCAGCCGCGTCTTCGAGGAAGTTTTCCCAATTCTGAATGAGTGTACGTAGCAGTTTTGCAGTATGTTCTCCTTCCGCGTAGTAGGCTTCGAGAAATCGGAAGGCTTCGTCTGGAAACGCTATCAACCCCTCAATCAACCTCGCGTGATGAACGCCCACCGTCACACCGAGGACATGATCTACCAAGGTGATATTGAAACCTTGGGGTTTGCCGAATAAACCGTCGTCGAGGATTAGAAGTATCTCATTTGGGGTATCGATCTTCTCGCCAGAATCAATTTCATCACCCTTGTTGAACCTTTGAACGAATTCACGGTCGACATGAGTGATCGCGCCCTTATGAAAATATGATGTATAATAGTCGTAGTCTTCTCCAAGGAACCCTTCTGTAATGAGGTAAACGAAAAGCTCACCATGCTCAAATTGCGAAAGTTTTTCTGTGATCTCCTTTAAAGCGAAAAGGCGTTTCATCGGTAAGTAGCGAGCATCGCGCAACTCTCGTTCGACAGTACTTCGACGATCTACAAGACCCTGCTCTTCAAGGCGTTCAGCTTTGTCGATTTCGCGCAATTTATCATCGATTGAGAGTCTTGGGTGTATGGTCTCCTCCAAGTCCGAAACCGGTAGTTGTCGCACTTGGCGCCCGTGTCCATCTATCACATTGATTTTGCGATTTTCCTTCAACCCCTTTAGGAATGATTCATAGTCGCCGTGTCCGTCAAACGTCGGGCCTCCATTTAAAGCACGAAAACCCATTACCGGTCCGTTGATTCGGCGTTGTAGGACTCCGAGATACGCACAGACCAACGCTTCCCGGTAAAGGACTCGACCTTCCCGAGCCTTCTTCTCCACGTCGTTTAACTGCTTCAGCTCGTGGCTGAGTTCCTCTCGCTTTTTACGCCTTCTTTCCTGGAGCTCCTCAACAAGGTTTGCAAGCTCTCCTTTGTTCATGTGCAGTTTGCCGAAATCGCTCGAAAAAAAACACTTTGTACAGTATTATTGCAAAAAGCTTGTTCGGATCGAGATTGGAGTCAGAAAGGGTGTTGCGATATAGGGAGTACTCGTTCACGATATTCACCAAGTGACGATTGTCCGTGACATAGACCGTGACCTGACGAAGAAACTTTTCTTGCAGTCCCTCCCTAAGTCCTGCCTTCACTAGTTTCTTGTAGAGAACGTCGTAAGCATTTCCTGCACTAACGAAAGGGATTACTGGGATAAGTAAATCGAAGAACTTGGTCCGGTCCTTTCCCTTAAACAGGTCATCTCGGATCGCGAAGAGGAAGACAATCGGCTTCTCTGTTCGTGGACCTACATCCGGATTGGCATTGATGAGTTGATTGATCTCACGAATTTTCGTGAAGATCTCAGTCTTTCCGAAACGATCCAGGTCTTCGATGATGACGATGTCACACGGAGTTTCCTGGAAGAAGTAAATGATCTCGTCCAAGTGCTTGTTGAACACAGACTCTTTAGATTTGTCCTCGGTCTCGATCTCGGCATTCTTGAGAGACAGTCTCTTGACCGAGAGCCCCGAACTCGTCTTAAGAATTTTGTAGACGATATAGAGAAAAGAGGCTAACCAAAATAATCCGACAATCCCGAGTACCACAAAGTGCTTCCAGTGATCCGCCTCAGAGGCGAATTGTTCGAGCAGATTCCAGTACTTTATCGCTACTCCCGTCAAGATTGCACAAACACTCAGGAGGAATGCCTTTGCTAGCAACCAAGTCGGCTTCCTAATCTTCTTAAAGCGTGAATACTCCAACTGCTCTCTACTCGCGCTGTAGATCAGCTGCTGAAGAATGCTTTTTTCAATTCTGTCTGATGATATTGCTTCTTCGTTGTCGCCCTCGAAAGTCGCCAGCGAGATTCGAATGAATCTCAGCTTTGGGTTGTGGTCGCAAAAAGCATTGATGAGACTCGTTTTTCCTGCACCATAGGGACCAGTTACAGATACGCAGGTGACGTTTTGTTCGATGATTGTGCTGAACGCGCTGGCATAGCGTTGGTAAGTTTGCGGATCTGAGACAGGCAAAAGCGCTTCGAGCTGATCCTCTTTGGTCGCCGGTTCATACTTTTCGGAGAAAGAGGGGAAGCAATTCGTTACATTCTTGAATAGTTCCGCCATGGTGTGAGGAACTCGTTTTCTATTTTCCTCTTCCATTTTCTTGCCCATGTAAGAACAAAACTGCCAACTTTTTGACACAGCCATCCCACGACGGGGAGGCGGTTGCCGCTACAGAATTTGGAAGAGAACTGTAAAAGGGTTTGCGACGGAAAACAACGGTCCGTTAGCCCTCGGTTTTCACCTCGCCCGATGCAGCTGCAACTGGTTGCTGAATTTGTTGATGTCACGGCAGTCTGTGAGTTGATCAATTTCCGCAGGCTTACGGGCGAAGACCGTGTCAACGATTTAGATGCAGTCTCGAACTTGAGAGTACGCTTCGCGCGGCAGCTTCAGCCTTCAGGCACGACCAGTACACGCATTCGAGTAGATGAGCTTTCAACACTTCGCAATAGTGAACAGGTTTGGCGAAGGAGTTGCATGGGTGTTGGAGTGAAAGGAGACACTCATGCTCATTACCCTGTACGGTCGGCCGACATCACGTCGGTCCAATAAAACAGGGTTCAGGGCGGCTCCAAAACCATATCTTTCGGCTTCACATTGGCTTTTGATTGAAGACCTGTTTCCAGACTCACCTGTCGTCTGTTGAGGTGGACGTCCCAGAGATTCTCAGCGGCACTGCCTGGAGGGCATGGCTATGGGGGCACCGAACTGGTGCTCGATGGCAAGCCAGTTTCTCTTCACTCTGGCCAGAGCGGTACCTCAGTCCTGCAACATGTTGGCGTCGACTGAAGGAATGGACTGAACATGGTCTCCTCAAACAGGCGTGGCAACGACTGGTTCAGTTTCACGATCGTCGTGGTCGACTCCAATGGAAGCAGATGATCGGCGACGCAAAGTTTTCATCAGCAAAAAAGGGGCGAAGACGTTGGTCGAACAAAGATCGGCAAAGGCACCAAACTCATGGTGCTGACCGAAGAGCAAGGCCTGCCAGTCTCGCTGTTCATCTGTGGAGCCAACATCGCTGAGGTACATGCTGTCGAAACGCTCGTTGATGTCCGGGTGATCGATCACCGTCCCGACTATCTGTTGTACGATAAAGCCGCTGATGCGAACTGGCTTCGCGACGCCTTAGACCAGCGCGGTATCGAACAAGTCACCAAACATCGCAAGAACCGCAAACACAAACGGCAAGACGGCAGGACCGCTCGCAGACTGACCACACATCGGTGGAAAGTCGAACGCACGATGAGCTGGCTCAAGAACTCAAGACGACTCGAAGTCCGCCGGGAATACTACCCACAACTCTTCCAAGCATTCGCTCATCTCGCCTGCATCTTGCCATTCTTAAACTGGTATTGAAACAGCCTCTAAGAATTTCGTTTCTCCAGATGGTGAAGAAGTTGAAGCGTGATGACAACGACACGAACTTGCATTGCAGAGTGCTCGAGTCTTCTCGATTCAATGCTGTCTTTGACATACGACAGGAAACCGTTGAGACCACCTTCCACGGAGATGACATCTTGGAGTGCCGGTCCGAGATGTTCCCAATCCATAATGTGGTTTACATCGAATCGCCTCCAAGCGGACATCCGCTTCATGGCATGTCGCCTTCTTTGCTGATTCGCTCGGTTCCGTGAACGAAGTTTGCTCCGGCATTCTAGGCATCTGCCTGACCAATAGTGACGGGTTGAAACTCGCCGGCAGCAGAATGTGCAATATTTCGTTTCTTCATGTTGCGGCGATGAACATTGTTCCGAGACGTCACCAAGCGTTCTGTCCTGAGTCAGAGTGGGATGATTCATTTCTGAGGTGAAGTGAGTATGCTCGTTCATTTTTGTCTACCTGCTGGCAGTGAAAGATCGGGACTCTTCTACTATATCGTCTGAGCGCAGTGACGATGAGTTTTCGAGAGCTGGTTTGCCAGTGAGTTCACAAATGCCGACTACCACTTTCTACCACGCTTCAGTTGAATCAGCTTGAAAACAACTGAAAGCAGGTGTAGTTGAGTTAATTCAATTGCAATGACGTGATCGGAGATATATCGTATATAAATTATGCGGTAGCCTTGGTGTTGCAGCGGAATTTGGGATAGCTTCTCATTCTTAGGACTCCAGATCCTGCCACTGAATACTCGCTGTCCGTTTCTGAATATCGACTTGAACGGTTGCGTGTTGAAACTTTCGAGAATAACGAAAGCCGACCTTCGTTGCCGGTCCGCTGGGCGGGCCAAGAGGGCGGTCATATTCCGGTAACCAGCGCATCCAGCGGTCGTCTTCGTCTGCCGAGTATCCTTCGTGGATGCGAAAGTAACTGTGCTCTTCGGCGCAGATCAGAAAGATGGCCAACGGAAAGATAAGTGCTTCTCTCGCCGCCTCGTCCGAGTTGACTTTTGCATGGCTTTCATCGATGCCGAGTGCGCTGGTGTTCTCTGGAGTGTTGAAGCCGGCATTAAACGCGATGATTTTTCCCTGGCGTGCCGCTTGTTGCATCGCGTCGATGCCTTTGGCGACATATTCTTCATAGTTGACCCCACCCACGTTGTGAAAGAAGCCTTCGAGGTAGGATCCGTCGAAGTAATCCAGATACTCAAGGCCTGCATCGTCGAAACGTGCGCGAAGGATATTACTGATCATCAGTTTGTTCGGGCCTATAGCTTCTCGCGTTTGCTTCATTAACAGGTGGTAGCCGTCCATCGTCTGTTCTTTCTTATTCGCTCCGATCTGTCGGCGTAGGTATCCTGGCTCGAGTGCCTTGATGTTGCCGTCAATGAAGATGCCATCGATCGATGCATCGGCCGTCATGATTTTGCAGGAATTAAGCCACCAGTCGCGCAGCTGCGAGTTAGACAAGTCGTAAGCCGAGATGCGATTGCGAACCAGTTTCGTATTGCCGCGATCGTCATGCAGCATGGCTCCAGAGATATCCTCAAGCCCTTTGTTCGCTGCATAGCCGCCGTAGTGAACGATCACATTGCGATAGTACAGGATCGTCGCCTTCGGATTGATCTCCTTTACTGCCCGAGCCGCGATCAATGTTCCCGCTTCGACCGAGTCGTGATCTTCGTGACCGTTCGCTTTCTCGAAAGTGATCAGCGGGAACTTACTCAGGAACCTGATTTCTTCCGCGGTGAAGGATTTTGCCTTGCGGACGTGCATGTACAGCGGAATACGATCCCAAGTAAATTCCGGGTAAGCAGTCTTCGGTTTTGTGTCGTCCGTTGCCTGGGGCATCTCAATTGCATCCAGAGCAAACGAATCCGGCGTCCACATCACCAGGAGTCCGATGATTGCGATGACAAGCGTGCTGCTACGAGTTTTGGTCAACGGCAACTCCTTGTGTTATATTTCATTCAGTGAATTGGAGGCGAGGAACATTGTCCTCTTACGCCGCAATGCTACTTAATTCACAAAACCTTCGACATCATCTAATACGATCATCTCAACTGCGTCTTAACCTCGAAACCTCAGCTCGACATTCTTGAATTCAACATTCCTGGCATGTCGAATATATTCTCCCCAGGCAGGCAATACGCCAAACTCGTGGGTACCCTGAGCGAAGGCATTCGTCGACTGAAACAATAGCAATACGCTCAGGGACACGACGACTCTGAAACGGGCCATGAAAACTGCTGAATCTTCGCGCTTCAAGATCTACACTCCTTAGCCTTAGAAGAAACTTCGCCTTCACAGTTCAATCGGAAATTGATGTACCGAATGCCTCACTTATGGGGGACATCATCATCGGGTAACCAGCGGAGGTTGCGAAAGCGAGGCGGCGTGCCATTCCAGTTGCCTCCGAAAAGCTGCGAGTTGCCGGATTCACCGCGGCTTGGACGAAGGCGTTCGGACGGGCTGAGTGTCAGCGATAGTACCGAATTCCAGTCGGCAAGGGAGTCTCCGGAGAACTCGTGAAAATCGGATGCATTCAACACCAAGGTCTGCCACTGGTTGCCGCCAGCCAGTGCCTGCTCGGTGACATAGCCGTCGAGACGCACGACAATCTTGTTCGGCTCGGCACTCTTTACATCGAGCGAGAGTTTCGCGTTGGGCGGTGCCTTCCAGCGCTGGTCGTTCAGCTTGTAAGTCGTGCGTCCCCAATCTTCTGGACGATAAGTGAACCACTCTGTCTCCCAATCGCCCTCGAAACTCTCGATCATCAGAGACGGCTCAAGCGCTTGAATGGCACCTACTGCACGCAATTCAGCAGCCGGTACGAGGGTAACCACAGAAGATACATTGAATGTCTCGGCCGTGTAAGTTCGGTAGTAGTAGCCCGCGCCGGTCACGGGTTCATCAAGCGGATAGGTGACGTTCGCGTAAACCCATAATGGTTTGTCCGAACTACCCAGCGGCAGCTTGGCAGTCCACACACCGTTGGATTGTGTCGCGACCGCGTGATGCCAGAAGCGGTGCTTCGCGTTCTCGCGGTCTTCAGGCTGCGTCTCGACACCATGTTGAGTGTAGAAGACATGAACGCCTGTAACAGGCTTCGAGCGGTCCGGACGAACGGTCAATGTTGGCACGCCGTCGTCGGTTCGCAGGACGAGAGACGTTTCGGGCGTTTTCGGAATGACTAATGTTTCTTTGAGATGTTGATCAAACCACAGCAGCGTAGCGACTTCGTAAGGCGGCGTATCTTGATGGTTGTGATGAGGAGAACAGGTGACTCGCCAGTCCGGGCTGGCAATTTCGCGGACGGCGCTCGGAAGGTCTCCAAGGCGTCCGTGGAAGTCATTCGACGGACTGAGGAAAATGATCGGGCACGAAATCCGTTTCAGACTGATATCATCGCCTAGCGTTGCGCGGAATACTGCACTTTCGTTATAGCGGTCGCTAATGCCACCACACGACGGCGCTGCGGCTCTCACACGCTGGTCCGCGCCAGCCACAGCCACAGTCAGCTTGCCGCCCATCGAATGGCCATAGACACCGAGTCGGTTGGCATCGACTTCTGCTTGCTGTTCGAGAAAAGTCAGTGCTCGTCGCGCGGCGAGGGTGCAAAGGAACCAGCCGCTGTTGCGAGGCGATTCAATAGCATCGAGCGTCCACGTAGCAGCCTTGGCACTTGGAAATTGATTGCCTGTGTTGCGTCCCGGTGCGTGGTATCCGTCGACAGCTCCCCAGTCCGTAGTCATCCGGTAATCGGGATCGTCGGTCTTGCCGTCCCAAAATAGCTGCACTTCAGCGGGCGAAACGCGATAGTCCGGCGCGCTGATGCGACCGGCCCACGAGATCGATACGGTTGCGTACCCGCGTTTCGCGTTGGCGAGGCACGCTTTGTAGTCCGCGTATTGCCCGCCGCCATGAATCTGCAGCAGACCGGGCAGGTTCGTTTCGCCCTTCGGAAACCCGTACACTGCTGCGAGCATCGCCTGAGTGCCTTTGAACACACCAATCCGAAAGCGAACAACACGTAGTTCGACGCCATCCTCCTCCCACTCCTTGAGAATCTCGACCTCCAGCGGCTCGGCGCGGGGATCGAATCCGGCCCACATCTCTTCGTGCGTTTGCGGGGCGACGCCATCTTTCAGCGGAGCGAGGGTCTCGGATTGCGCCGACTGGTCGGCGGCATCCAGACGCACTGCCAGCTCACTGCTGGCAACCAACATGTTGGCAACCATGAAGACGATAGCTGGAATTTGCATTCTAATCATTGGCATGATTCTTCTCGTTAGTCTTCAATCCGGCCTTCGACCAGTCGATCGGTGTGAATCCTAACTTCAATGCCGGTGAATTGGGCCGGAGTCGAAAGTCGCCGTTGGGGGGATCAACAAAGAGGGGATCAACAGCCAAGCTGTGGGTGTCGATGCCGTCTCGTTGTTGTTTCTCCAGCATCTGATTGCCCAATTCGGGGTTGCCGACGCAAAAGTAGATGTTGTGATCGGTGTCGGCATCCTTCGAGCGGGCCAATGCGCGCCCACGGCGATCTTCAGACTGCCTGCGATTGCTGGGCGGCAATTCATTAATGAACGTCGTATCTCTTCCCGTAGAGTAAAAGATATTGCGCTTGACCACCGCTTCGTTCATTGGCCCTTCACGTAACGAGAGGTAATACCCGCGAGGTGGTGCGATAATGTCTGCGACAATGTTGTTCTCGCAGCGATTGTTCAGCTTCAGAATGATCCCTTGCGAGGTGCACTTGTAGATCAGATTTTCGGCGATGGTTGTATCCATCTGGCCGCCATCAGTACGAATTGCCGCCTGCATAATCATGGGCGCGACGAGGTGATGGATGTAGTTTCGACGGATGACGTTGCCCGTTCCAGCCCCGCGGATGTAGATTCCGTTTCCGTCCCCAAGCATTTCCATCGCATGATGGATCTCGTTGTATTCGATGACATTGTCGTGTGTGTGAAGATAGGGTCGAACGTCTTCCAATTGCGGTTGGTTAGGCAAGCCTGCAACCTCATGCCGCCTGATCGTCCTGCTGAGCTCGCGTCCTTGACGCCGGAAGAAATCGGTCATGCAACCAGAAAGGATGATTCCGGTGTAGGGCGTATGGTGCACCAGGTTGTTCGCAATGCGATTCTCGCCACTTTGCCAGATCATGATGCCAGGCGAGTGCGAATAAATCTGTCCGACATGATGGATTTGATTGTTAGTGACAAGATTCTTTCCACTGACGTCCTTCGTCCCTGGGCCATAGCCGCAAAGCAGGATGCCTGTCCCACCGATGTGCTCGATCAGGTTGCCAGACACCGTGTTCTTCTTGCCGTGTAAATCGATGCGAATCGCTCCGCCACCGCTGTGCGCGAACCGGCAACTTTCGATTCGACAATTCTCAGTCCCCCGCAGTCGAACAAGTGAACCCGCTTTGTCATATATTTCCCAGTCGTGTTGCAGACCGGCATCTTCGTCAGCGATCGTGTACCGCTCGCCGTGCATGAACGTCAGACCTCGAAAGCACAGATTTCGAACCGGCACGTCTTCCGTGCCTTCCTTGTCAATCGCTCCTTCAATGCGAATGAGCTCCATCAGCGTGGGCACCAATACTGGCGAGTCACTTCGCGGCCAGAGGTAAAGTTTCCCCTCTTTCGAATCCAATACCCATTCGCCCGGTTCGTCGAGTTCCTCCAAGATATTTTCGACCCAGCACGACGGCGTGTCTTTTAGGAAATGGAGTCGGTTCATCGCGTAGGTTGCGTCGATCGACGTGCGAGCGATCTGCCTTTGCTCATCGACAGATGCCAGCGGCAGGATGTTCACAATCCAAGCATGGTGCGGCCGAACAACGATTTCGACATCACCGAGATTTGGCCAGTTCCTCAAACGCCCCGCTGGATAGTGCAGCTCATTTCGACTTCCGCCGGTCAGTGGGATGAAGCCCTTCGACCGAGCTCGCGGGAGCATACCGTCGGCATCGAATACCACGTGAAACCGGCCGTTCACATTCGCTACTTGCACCTTGCCGACGGCTTCCTTCGGCAGGCCGGGCGGCAACTCAGGCAATGTCTTCCACGCTGAAACTTCTCGTGCGGAACTAAAGACGGGAGTCTCACCGGGATAGGCAGCATAAGTGATGGTCACTTCACTTGTCGGACTATCCTGTACCCCGAACACAACGGTGTTGTTCAGGCGGTATATTCCCCCGCGAACTAAAACGACGATGTCGCCAGAGCGATTCTTACCGGATTCCCGTACAGCATCACGCGCACGCTGGAGTGTCGCAAATGGCCCATCTGTTCGCTGACCATTTGGTTCCGATAGCGTACCCGACCAAGTGTCAGAACCTCTGGGCGACACATAAAAGTCGGCGGTTGTTTCCACTGCTGGGCACAGCTCCGTCGCAAGCAAAGCGCCGGCAAATTGGAGCGTGAAGACTAGTTGTGGGAGGAAATGTTTCGTCATCAGTCTGCCTTTGGGATGCTGGCAACGGCAATAGCGGCAAAAGTTGGCATGACATCCATGGTCGTGGCAACGAGATCGCAGACACTTTCGGCTGGCACCTTGCCCGGTGCCCAGAGAATCGCGGGGACGCGAACGCCACCTTCGAAGGTCGACACCTTGCCGCTCCTCAACGGTCCGGCCGATCCACCGTGATCACCCGGCACGTGTCCGTCGGCATGGCCTTTGTTCTTGATTAGCCGGGGACCTTTGTCGCTTGTGAAAAGAACATACGTGTTTTCCGCCAGATTCAGTTCGCTGAGCCTGTCCAGGATCCTGCCGACATTGAAGTCGATCTCTTCAATGATGCCGCCGTACAGACCTCGCTGGCTTTTCCCTTTGAACTCTGGCGACGCATCCAACCGTGTGTGCGGCATTGAATGCGGGATGTAAACGAAAAACGGCTGATCTTGATTCCCTCTTGTAAATGCAATGGCTTCATCAGTGTAACGCTGAGTCGGCGTCGCCATGTCTGTCGCCGGTTCGATCAATTCTTCGTTGCGTGTCACTTTGAACAGCCTCGGGGCGTGAGGGTTTGCAAGTCCAGCGGCGTAGCTGGTAACGACGATGTTTTCATTGGGCAGTATCTGGGCACCACTGGGATCTTGAAACTAGTCTCCCCGCAAATCGTCATTTGTTAGCGTCCAAGCGATCTTGCCGTCGTGGTCGAAGTCGACCACTCGGTTACCGTGTGTGCAGCAGACAAGAGTGTGTCCATCGTCATGTCGGATTGCCGTGGATGGCCGGGTGTGGTATTTGTCTTCGAAACGTTCTGCATTGACGCTATGACACTCGTAGTAGTGCTTCACCAGCAACGGCCGAACTTCTCGCTCAAAAAATTCCACTTGATCGGTTGTAGTTGCTTGGTCATCCGCTCGCGATGTTTGCGTTCGGAAACTGGCGACGCACAGTAGGCAAAGAATTAGGATTGGTGGAAAAACAGTCATTTCAGTCCCTCCTGAATAAACTGCGACATGGTGTGGGCAATCCCGAAGTCACCGCAATACAATTCTTCGCGTTTTCTCCTTCAACTTGTCGAGGTTGAAATACGACATGCCGTTAATGATTTGCGACATGCGAAATTACCTCTGACACGACGATCGTGCCATATAAAGTCAAATCTCCCCAGAAAGTCGCTTTGCTCGCCTAGACCTTTTACGCGGAATCGCTCCCTTCGCCAGGACGCGGAGCAATTGGTCACTACTCCATCAGGAAATGACAATTAACGCGATCTGTCCAATAAGCGCCCCTCCTCCGTCCAATGTTCGTCCCGATGCAGAGCAAGTCGGCTACCGAGCTGCCGAAATACTGGATGCCCTGATTAACGGAAATACGTTCAATGGGAAACCAGCGCCGGAGTCCGTCGAATTTGTCGTTCAAAAGGGTGTGGTTGAGCGTAAATCAACTCAGGTCATTGCGGCTGAAGACCGCGAGCTTGCTCGCGTTTGGCATTTCATCCGCCAGCACGCTTGCGACGGCATCAACGTAAACGACGTCGCTGACGATAGGTCCCTTTCACGCCGTCAACTCGAGCGCCGATTCAGAGCAATCACACCACAATGGGTGGCCACCTGAAGCCGTCGGCATTCTCAACTTCGCTTTCCTCCGCGTCGTACGCTTATAGACAAACGCCATTGGGCCAATGGTCATCGACTCCGTCGTGTTGGGGTAGAGCACAAGTGGGATGCCAATCTCCACTATGCGGGTTGCGGTCAAATTTAAGCTGCTTAGGATGATGCAGCCAACTGCACGAGGCTGACGATCGATCCTGTTCCGCCCTACCGCACAACCAATTTAGGGTGGTGCGTCCTCGCATGCCATCAAGTCATCCGAAGCCTTCATTGACTTCAGCAGGTGCCAACATGCCTCACGTCAACGTCAAGCTGTGGCCTGGAAAAACCGATCAGCAAAAGCAACAACTTGCAGACGCCATCACTGAAGATGTCATGAAAGTCCTGCACTATGGAGAGGAATCTGTCTCTGTTGCCTTTGAAGAAGTGAAGGCGAGTGAATGGTGCGAGATGGTCTTCACGCAAGACATTCGCAACAAACCGGACCAGCTCTATAAGCAGCCTGGATATGGCATTGACGATCTCTGACGAATAGCGTTTCATCACAACCGGATTCTGTCAGCCAGAACAAACCGAGCCCAGGTTAGGGAGGGTTTGGTTCGTCTCTTTTTGTTCACCATACGGATAGATACTTATGAAACGGACAGTGTTAGTATCGGGAGGAAATCGTGGGATCGGTTTAGCGATCGTTACCGCACTTGCCGAACAGGGAAACGCGGTGTGGCTCGGATCTCGCGAGTTGGCGGAAGGCGAACGTGTGGCCGCGTCGTTTGAGGAAAGCGGACTGGACGTGACCGCCGTGCAGTTGGATCTCGCGGATGCGTCGTCGATTGAATCAGCCGTGAATCGAGTGCAGGGTGCCGGGTATCCAATCAGCGCATTGGTCAACAATGCGGGTGTGTATCACGATCGACCTTTGCTAGAGCTGACCGATGCCGAGACTGCCGAATCGCTTTCCGTGCATCTGACCGGACCGATCCGGCTGATTCGAGCACTCGTCCCGGACATGACCAGTCGTGGCTACGGAAGAATCGTCAACGTCTCCTCGAGTTGGGGATCGTTCGCTGAAGGTTTGGGAGGACCGGGTGCCTACGGAGTCACCAAAGCGGCTCTGAACGCATTGACCGTTCGACTGGCAAACGAACTGCCGTCGACTATCAAGGTGAACTCCATGTGCCCAGGTTGGGTGCGAACACGCATGGGAGGTGGGGGAGCTACGAGAAGTCCTGAAGAGGGAGCAAAGACTGCCGTCTGGCTGGCTACTCTGCCAGACGACGGGCCGACCGGTGGCTTCTTTCGAGATGAGGAGCCGATCGAATGGTAGCTCTCAACCACATTTCCAGCGTACCCCATTGACCTCCCTGAGTGTCGGTTCAATGTCTGCAAAGGACGACTACGTGGAGGCTCACTGATTTCCGCAGACAGTCGCTTCTGCCTTCGCACGGAATCGGGAACGATCATCTGTTTGAACCCAATCGGGAACGATTCGTCGAACACGGTCGCTTCGAGCAGACGGACCGTGCACGTGAACCAGCCTGGCCCCACCCGGTGGTCGCCAATGGAAAGCTATCCGTTACGGATCAGGACTTACTGGTTAGCTATGACGTGACGAAGGAGTAAAGATGTGTCAATATTTGTTCATTCAAACTCAAATCGTAGCCTGATCCTGTGACGATGGGTCCAGACTGAAGTTTCGAATGACAAGGAGATCGTGGCGGCCATGCGTGTACTTTTCCTGTTGACGTTCATCGTGTGTTGTCAAAGAACACCGGTTTCCGCTCAGTCTAATCAAGATTCTGGAATTCAGGCTGATAGAAACCAAGAAGGCGCTCCACGGCTTCCCCGAGGCCGCTTTGGCGGCTCAATCGAGCTCGGTCCTGATGACCAACAACTCTATCCCGATCCACCGGAGACCATCACACAAAAGCGTGACGGGATTGCTCGTGGCAAACTTGAGATGATTGAGTATGAGTCGAAGACTGTCGGGACCACTCGTCGCATGAATGTGTACACCCCACCGGGTTACACTGCTGAGCGGGAATATCCGGTCCTTTACCTCCTGCACGGCATCGGAGGCGATGAAACGGAGTGGGAGCGGTTTGCCATGCCAGATGTGCTGCTCGATAACTTGATCGCGGACGGGAAAGCTGTCCCGATGGTCGTCGTGATGCCCAACGGACGTGCTCAGAAGAACGATCGAGCGGAAGGAAATGTGTTCGAATCTGCTCCGGCGTTTGCCGTCTTCGAACAGGATCTGCTGAACGATGTGATTCCAACTATTGAATCTCGGTACTCCGTTCACGATGACCGGGAGCATCGTGCCCTGGCCGGTTTGTCGATGGGTGGCGGTCAGTCCCTCAACTTTGGGATGAGCCATCTCGACAAGTTTGCATGGGTTGGCGGATTCTCATCTGCCCCAAACACGAAGACCCCGGAAGAGCTTGTTCCTGATCCCACCGCGACGAAAGAAAAGTTGAAATTGTTGTGGCTATCGTGCGGCCGGAAGGATGGGCTCATTCGCATCAGCCAGCGAATGCATCGCTATCTCAAGGACAATGATGTCCCGCACATCTGGAACGTCGATTCGCACGGTCACGACCCGACACATTGGCGGAATAACCTTTACCACTTCGCACAACTGGTGTTCCGCGAGAAGCATTGATTCGATTGTGCTTCACCAATTGACTTCTGCCGACAGAGTTCTAAGAGGGCGCCTTACGAAGAAGAATTCCTCGCAAAGTGACGACACTTAACAGAGCTGAGTGTTGTAGGAAAGTGCGAGTTTCGTTTTGACAACAAGAAGTTTGTCTGCAAGACCCGAGGCGTGAGTCTTGTTTGAAGGTCGAGGATGTGGAACTCGAAGACAATATTCCAATGAGGCTGCAGCCGACGTACCTGACGATGCATCGAGTAGCATTCTTTCGCTCTTACGATCCGACGTAACGGCCGATGTTTTTTTAAGTTGTCTTTGCCTTACGAGAATAACGGCACGACTCATGGTGAGCTCGCGTAGCGAATGGCAAGTGATCTGAACGTTGTGACAGCCAAGCTGAATGTGCCCGAGAAGTGTCGTTTACTGCACTGTGTATGTTATTCTGAAGATCGTCGAGCGCGACGTAGCCATCTCACCGGTGAGGGACTGCAGCGTGTTTCAAAGATGTCATGACTGGATTGTTCACGTTTCTGAAGACCAATAGACAGGAACGAGTTCAAAGAAAGCCATCGCAACAAGAACCAAGATTTCCCACCAGCATTGAGTCACCTATGAAGAAATTCCTGACCACGCTCGTTGCGATTTCACTCTTGATCAGCTTCGAAAAAAGCTTTGCGCAGCAGCGGCCTCGATTGACGTTCGAACAAGTCCTTCAACGTGAAGATGCCGACAATGATGGAAGGGTTACCGAAAGTGAGTTCAAAGGGCCGCGTCGGCTGTTCGAACGACTTGACCGCGACGGTGATATGGTTCTGACCAAGGACGACTTCACAGTCCAGCTAAATCGAAATAATCGACCACAAGCTGCAGGTGCCCCCCCAGAGGGTGTTGAAGTAATGCGAGATGTCGTTTTCGGCCAGGGTGGAGGCCGCGACTTAACAATGCACATCGTGGTACCGAAGGAGAGAGTGACGTCGCCAGCTCCGGTGTTTGTCTGGGTTCACGGTGGTGGTTGGAAAGGTGGCACAAAAGAGGGTGGTGTAGGGCAAGTGATTCCGCTCGTTCGTAAGGGGTTTGTCGGTGCGACGATCGAATACCGACTCACCGGCGAGGCTCCATTTCCAGCGCAGATCGAAGACTGCAAGTGTGCGATTCGATATCTCAGAGCGCATGCAGAGCAATACAACATTGATCCAGAACGAATCGCCGTGGGGGGAAGTTCTGCAGGTGGCCATCTGGTCGCGTTGATGGGAACTTCCGGAGACGTGCCGGAATTGGAGGGCGACGGCGGCTGGCCGAATGAATCCAGTCGCGTGCAAGCGGTCGTCGATCTCTATGGCCCGACAGACTTCAAGCAATTCGTCACCGCTAAAGGTTACGAGAAACACAATGACGACGGTTCCCCGGAGTCACTCTTGCTGGGCGGAGGCGAAGTGTTGCCGCAAACAGAGAAGATCCGACGCGTCAATCCAATCACTTACATCGACGAAAACGATCCTCCATTTTTGATTATTCATGGAACTAATGACCGCACGGTTCCCCTCAATCAAAGTGAAACGCTTCATGCCGCACTTCAAGGTGCCAACGTTCCGTCGAAACTGCATGTTATTGATGGCGCTGGACACGGCGGTCCAGGTTTTTCAGACCCGGCTGTCCAACAAATGAAGTTGGAATTTTTGTCACAGCTACTGGAAGTTGAAAAGGATCAAGACAACGAATCAGCTCAGTCGCGTAGTTCCAATCAGCGCGATAGTGGGACGCGGATGCGGGACCGAGAACCTGCTTGGAAAATGCCCGTTGTCGAAGGGACAAACCTCTATTATCACACGTTCCCGAGCACTACTGTTGGGGAAGACGTCAGCTATGTGATCTATTTGCCTCCGTCCTACGACGAACAACCTGAGAAGAAATTCCCGGTTGTTTACTGGTTGCACGGAATCGGTGGTTCTCAGCAGGGGCTTCCCGCCATGTCACAGAGAATGACCGAAGCCATTGAAGCAGAAAAGATGCAGGCGACAATCGTAGTCTACGTCAATGGCATGGTTCGCAGCAGTTTTGTCGATTCAAAAGATGGCCAGGTTCCAGTGGAAACTGTAGCGATCCAGGAACTCATTCCACATATCGATGCAAACTACCGCACTATCGCGACTCGAAATGGACGCATGATCGAAGGATTTTCGATGGGCGGAGCCGGAGCTGCTAAATGGGCATTTCGGCATCCAGAGTTGTTTGGCTCTCTTTCGATCATCGACGGTGCTCTACATAAAGATCCTCTGAGCGGACGACTCGCCAATTCGTTTCAGTCAATCTATGGTGGAGACATCGACTATTACAATGACCGCAATCCCTGGAAGCTGGCGGAGGCTCAGGATGACGATTTGAACGAGAAGTTATTGGTTCGAATCGTGACCCGTTCAGCAGGGCTCGGACGTGTCAATCGCGAGTACAAAGATCATCTTGAGCAACTTGGGTTCACCGTCGAGTTCGATGTGATCGAAAATGCTCCGCATTCGCCGAATCCGCTCTACGAAGGTCTGGGAGACAAAAACTGGGCGTTCTATTCTCAGGCGTTTTCCGGAATTCAGGCGAATAGTGCTGCAGAATCACAATCGCCTCGTGTCGAACGATCGCAGGCTGACAGGCAAAGAAACATCCCCGATGGAGTGACGCTTCTCTCGAACATTGCGTATCGCCCAGGCAATCCTGCTTGGAAACTTGATTTGGCAATGCCGGAAAGCTCTGAGCAGAAACTGCGGCCGGCCATTGTCTTTGTCCACGGCGGAGGTTGGCGCGGAGGCGACAAATCGCGTGGATACTTTCTGCAAGGTGCTCTTGAATATGCTCAGAAGGGCTATGTCTGCATTACAATCAATTATCGATTGACCGGCGAAGCTCCTTTCCCGGCGTGTCTCGAAGACTCGAAGTGCGCGGTTCGCTGGCTCCGTGCTCATGCAGACAAGTATGACGTCGATCCAAATCGAATCGGCGCCTACGGCAACTCAGCCGGAGCGCATCTCGTCTCCATGCTTGGGTTGACTGGAACAATTGATGATTTTGACGGAGAGGGTCCATGGCAAGAATTCTCCAGCGATGTTCAGGCCGTGTGTGCGTCTGCAACCCCAACAGACTTTATGAACTGGGGAAGACCCGGCGGAAAATTCCGAGGCGAATCAAGCTTACTTGTCGGACCAGACGAGTCACTCGATGAGAGAAAACGTCTCGCTTCACCAATCAGTCACGTTTTCGACGATGCTCCACCGTTTCTGCTAGTTCATGGGACGTCTGATCGAACGGTTCCATACTCACAGGGAGCTTCTTTCGCAGACGCGCTTAAGGAGGCTGGTGCCAAAGATGTTGAGTTGATCACCGTTGAAGGGGCAGGACACGGAGTCTTTCAGGACCAGTTCACAACGATCGGTCCTAAAATGGAAGCGTTTTTCAATCGGACACTGATGTCAAACGAAGCCAAATTCGAAGAGTGAAATCTCGAATCGTCATCAGAACACTTGAGTCCGCTCAGTACAAAAAAACTCGTGGATCTTCCACACGGCGAACATGCACGTCAAACTGCCACGGTCTCTCAAATCGTTGAACTTCCAAACATGTCCAAGAACCTTGTCAACTAAAACCGGTACCGCATAGGTGTCAATTGAAAACCAAGTCGGCAGACTGCGAAATCGGTTCTTTCGATAATCTCAAAAAGAAGTCCAACAAACCGCCCCGCAGCGTCCTCTTAGTGTTGTTCGTTCTACCATTTCACTCTTGGCAGCAAAGTTTGCGCAGGTCCTCAACTGAGTGAGTGTCGCATTTGCTGTTGATCGACAAAGAAGGTGTTCGAAGTGGCCTACTCGTTCAGAAGAGGAGCAGGCATTCGCCATCGATCGCAAATGCCCGGCCAAACCTCAATTCCGCAATTCTTTCGAGCGCGAGTCTTTACGAACTCGGTCTGAGACAGGGAGGAAACCTTCAATCTTCGTCGTGATAGCCTCGCCACATCCAGACGAGCGTGTCGGCCAGCGTCGCCTCAAAGACCTTCCCGTCGCAGTGCCTGGACGCCTTGCTGTAGACGAAGCGGTAGTCGTATCCCTTGGCTTTGAGAGCGGCAGCAGTACGTTCATTCGCCATGACCCAGTTGTGATAAGACGACTCAGGTCGTTGAGCACCGTTATCGAACTCGGAGACGTGGGTGAAGATGCGAAGCGGCTTTTTCTCGCTGTTTTCAATTAGCTTCAGGCTGGAGTGATACTCCCAAGCACCTAACGGATACTTCGCTTCTTCAGCTGCGTCATCGTCCTGTTGGTCGACAAAAGTGCCTGAATAAGTGATGAGGCGACGAAACAGGTCAGGTCGGAACCAGCCCATCGTCAATGCGGCAGCGCCACCAGAGCTGCACCCCATGACCCCACGTCCCCACGGATTCTCTGTAAAGGCAAGGTGTGGATAGGTGGCTTTGATCTGAGGATCATTAAGGACGGCCGGTAGAACTTCGTCGTTGATAAAGCGGGCAAACCGATCGGACATGGTGTCGTATTCAAGGCCACGCTGGCTGCCTTTGCTATCGCTTCCGCCATTTTCAACCGCAATCACGATCATCGCCGGAAGTCTTCGCTCTGGGGCGTTCGAGATCGTCAGATTGTCGAGCGCATTGCGAACCAACTCCAGACGACTCGGACCATCGAGTGTGACCAGGATTGGGGCTTCAGTGCCGTCCTCATACGCATCCGGGACATAGACGAACACCTTGCGTTGCTCACGGACCTTCTTGGACGGATCGAGTGTCGCATCATCCCCACGAAAGATCTTGCTGTCCGCCAGAGGCATCAGGAATTCAAACTGCTTACCTTTCGGATTGCCCAAATCGGTCAGCTCCGGAGCAATTGAGTAGTCCGGGCCAATGACGTGATCACCGTTCCCCTCGGTGCCGAAGCTCTTGGTGAAGTCGTCGTCTGCGACCAAGGTGCCAGCCAAGGCTCCATTCATCGCGATTGTGAAAGCTCCGAGGCAAATTGCCTGGTGAAGACAATGTGTGCTGATCATGCTGGTTCTTAACGGGTTGAAGAAAAACAAGATGAGAAATTCTTGAAGAAACGCTACCAAATCGACGAGTGCAGACAGTTTGCACAGAGCGATGCCGCGAACCATTTCGATCTTCGGGAGATGTCACTTGTGGTCCGCTTAAAGCATTTTCGGATTTTGTGTGCACGATCCCGCACGAGCAAGCACAACCTTTTAAGTTATGAAACAGTGCAAGCGAGTGCACAGGAAAGAGCAACTTGCTCTTCGAGTTCGCAGTACGTTTGAGTCGATTGCGTATTTCGTTAACGTGAGAAACGCTGACCATGTTGTGGTCTGCAATCCTCTTTAGATATTTGTGAATCGACCGGTGGAATCTCCGAATCGATCAACATTCATCACGCCCATCCGGTCGGCCAGCGACAGAAACAGGTTGGACATCGGTTGTGACCCCGCGTCCACAACTCGGCCACTATTTAAGCTGCCCCCACCGCTGCCAGCGAGAATCAACGGAAGATTATCGTGGGTATGCCGGTTCGCGTCGGAAATGCCACTGCCATAGACAATCATGCTGTTATCGAGCAGTGTTCGGTCGTCCGAGTCCTTCAGCGTTTTCAGCCTCTCGAGGAACTTCGCCAACCGACTCATGTAGAAGACATCAATCTTCGCTACTCGCTCGCGGGCATATTGCTCTTCCTGTTGGTGAGTCAGGTGGTGATGCCCTTCCTGGATCCCAAGTTCTGGAAAACTGCGGTTCGATCCATCGTGTGCCAACATCAATGTAGCAACGCGCGTGGTGTCCGTCTGGAACGCTAGCACGAGCAATTCGAACATGACGTCGATGTGTTCGGCATAATCCTGAGGAACCTCGTCTGGCACTGATTGCTCGGCCAAACGAAAGTCGTCCAGCTTGTCTGTTGGAAATGTTTCCATTCGTTCGATGCGTTGTTCAATCTCTCGAATCCCACTCATGTATTCTTCGACCTTCCGGTGACCGCTCGAGCCGAGCTGCTTTTTCAGCTGCTTTGCATCATCCATCACGAAGTCGAGAATGGATCGCTGCTGTTGCCGACGCTCGAGCTGTCGTCGATGAGTCTGCGGATCCTGATCGCCGAACAGTCGCTCAAAGACGTTTCTGGGATTCGGCTCCGGTGTCATTGGTGTCACTGGAGTCCGCCAGGAAATGTTGTACTGATAGGCACACGAGTATCCAGAATCACACTTCCCAGATTTGCGGATTGAATCGCAAGTCAGTTCCAACGACGAGAACTTGGTCCGATGTCCTACGCTTTGTGCGATTAGCTGGTCGATTGACTGACCGACTTGAATGTTGGAACTGGAAGTCTTCCTCGCTCTCAATCCCGTTAAGAACGTTGCGTTGGCGCGCGCATGATCGCCCGCTCCATCGGGTCCGGCTTCGGCGTGCTGGTGGTCCAGCCCCGTAATAACCTGGATCTGATCACGTACAGCTTCCAGAGGCTTCATCGTCGAGCTCAATTCGAATGCGCTGCCACTTCCTGTCGGAAACCAGTGGTCCTGTTGAGCTCCGTTTGGGACATAAATGAAAGCTGCTCTGGTCGGGGCGGCAAGAGGTTTGCTTGCCGCTACGAGTTGTGAGGACCGCAGCCCCTCCAATGCCGGAAGCGCAATGGAAACCCCAATCCCTTTGAGAAACATACGACGCTGATGATTGACATGGTGCTTCATGAGAATCCTCTTGTTGACGATGGCGGGGTTAAGTGTTTGGGACAACAGGCCAGTCACCTGCGTGCGAACTGCTTCAGTACTGACAGAAGTTAACGTCGCGTGATGTTACCAACTGGTCGTCGAATCCGTTGGAACGCCGACGAATTGACAACACCCATAATGAGTGCTTGCGCATTCCCTTCCTGCTCTTCCAGGTGCAGTATTATCTCTTCCAACGCGACCTCGTCGCCAAAATCGAGGCTTCGCCCGATTGCATACGACAACGTTCGTTCTGCCAGACAGCGGTAAAAGTCGTTGCGGCGCGGACCTGCGAGGACTTTTTTCAATTCCGTAACATTCTCGAAGGATTCGCCCGAGATCAGTCTCCCTGCCGGTTGAATTGACTCTCCGTTTTCGTTGTCTCGCCAGGTTCCGATGGCGGTGAAGTTCTCAAACGCCAATCCGAGGGGATCGAATCTGGCATGACACGAACGACACAATGCTTCGCTGCGATGGATCTCCAGCAACTGTCGGAGAGTGGGGTTGGAAAGTTCACTCTCGCCAGCCGATTCTTCTAACTCTGGGACATTGGCCGGCGCAGGCGGTGCTGGAGTGCCCAGAATATTGTCGAGGATAAACAGCCCTCTCTTAACTGGGGACGTCCGTGTCGGGTTAGACGTAACCACTAGAAACGTCCCCTGAGTCAAGACTCCCCCCAGAGGACTCTCGGGAGGTAGCTGGACTCGGCGAATTTGATTTCCTTCAATTTTGGGAACTCCATAATGTTTGGCAAGCCGCTCATTTAAGAAGGCATAGTCTGCGGCAATGAGTTCGACCAGCGACCGATTGCCGCGGAGAACATACGAGAAATGTCGCTCCGTTTCATCGGCCATGTCACGGCGAACGTCTCCATTCAGACGGTCCCTAAGTTCTCGGATCTCGCGATAGCGTCGATACGCCGCTCGGTGTCCGACTGATGCATCTTCCGGTGGTTCACGCCGTCCACTCGCTGTCGATTCCAGATAGTCTCTGAGCTGTTCGTATTCGGCGCGAACTCCGAGAGCTACTAAAGGGTCGATGGGGACACTTTCAACATCGCGTGTCTGCAGCCATTGTCCGACAAAGTTCTTGATGAACCGTTCTGAGCGGTCATCTCGCAACATCCGATTAACTTGGTGGGCCAGGTTTTCTCGGAGTGCACCGCGCTCGGCCAACTGCATTAACTGGTCGTCAGGCATCGTGGACCAGAGGAAGTACGATAGCCGCGAAGCGAGTGAGAACTCGTCGACTTCAGGATATGTCTCCGCATCATAGGTTCGTGCGTGCTCGACACGAAACAGAAAACGCGGTGAAGCAAGCACAGCTGTCATCGCTCGTCCGATTCGTTGCTCAAATGAGAGCGAACTTGAAGACTCAGCGTCTTTCGCCGGCGCGTCGAGTTCGGCCACGTCGATCAAGCGATGCAAATGACTTTCTTCAACAGGACGACGGTAGGCACGTCGACAGAAACGCCGGAGCACGTCGGTCGCATACTGGAGTCGTTCAGCGTCATCGCTCGGCGGAGCGTCCAAATGAAAGAAGCGATCATATCCGTCTGGCTTTTTCCAGTACGATCGGTCCAGCGGACCTTCGATCCGAACGGTCGGAAGTTTCAACCGGACTGACGTCCCGTCGTTCGCCAGATCATCGGTGCCCGCCTCATTCGACTCGACAGGGTTCAATGTGAACTGGATCAAATGCGATCCCTGATTGAGCTGGCGCTCGACGGATACCGTCTCGACGAAATTGTTGGTCCATCCGTACTCGTGATCGTGTAGAACCTCGCCATCCAGGGATACCTGAACCACACTTCTCGCAGGATTGAAGTTGAAGCTGCCATTAATCTCAACCGGAATCAAGATCCGGTACTCTGCATCGTCAGAGATTTCGAAAGTTGCGATAGCGATCGCCGCTTCGTCGAACACAAGACGCTGAGCAGGAGCATCGATGTCTGTTGTGAATGCCGCTGCGTCAACGAGTTGGACAGGAACTTCAAGCGAAGTTTTTGGCACTGCACGGTCGACGATGTCGCGCGCTGCGTCAATGTACTTCTCGGCGAGTAGTGGTGAGATCGACAACGCATCGGCGTTGTTGTCGAAACCGTCTCCAGAGTCGTCGGGAGGGAATTCAACAGACGTGTCGAACTCGATGCCCATCAGATCGCGGATTGTGTTCCGGTATTCCTGCCGATTCAGCCGGCGCAACGTGCCGGGGCCCGGGTCGGCCGCATCTCGGTCGAGAGAGAACACACGATTGATGATCCAATCAGAGAGGACATGCTTTTCAGAGTCACTTGGCTGATCTTCACCATCGGGCGGCATCACGTCCGAACGAACGTTCTTGAGAACTGACCACCAGCTCATCACGTCCATCGCCACCGATGATCCCGATGACAACTCGTCAAAAGACAGATTCCCTTCTGACGCACCATATCCATGGCAACCGAAACAGTACTTCTCCAGAATCGGGAGTACGTCGCGCCGATACTGGTCATTCACTGACTTCGTCGCGTCGGAAGTTGTGTTGTCGGCAAGCGAGTTCTTGTTATCGCCAAGCACGTTGCTCACTGCAAGTAGGTGGCAAACCATGGTGAAAGCAAAGACCATGCTGACTGTCGATTGCAGCGACGAACGGTGTCCCATTTCCCAACCTGCCATCAGAAAAACGTGAGTCATGACAACTTATCTCGCAATTTCATTGCGAGCATAAGAATCAGGCAGAGCGAACTCTACTGGTCGTCGGCATCATGAAGTATCCCAGAACCCGTTCTGTACGATTTTGAAGTGCCGTGCCTTAAGCCACCTCACCGACGAGAATACATGAATCGTTCGCGAGGATGTACTCAAACACGTTTCGGCCGCGGAGCCTAGGTTTCACTTCTGCTTCTCACTTGTCTGAGTGACGCGTTCCGAACTCAAGATCTTACAGTTGCTAAGGTACTCAGGGTAGCAGCAGACAGCTATGAAGATCAACATGCCGGAACAGGAGATCAGCCCACCGCGGGCATTCAACTAAACGAAGTTCCTCCAATTGAAGGCCGTCGTTTCGAGTTCGGAAATATGTGATTGGGAGCGATTGGAATCTCGTGAAACTACGTTGCACGAGATCACGTGACGCTGTACGGGATAGAAGCCTGAAGCGTTTTTATCACAGAGTTTTCAAAGGTGATGTAGTTCTGCTGGCGTACGGCTGGAAAACGCTCGTTTTCTGCATCACCAAACGTGTCGCATCGCGACACATCGCTCTATAAATCTCAGACTTACTCTAATCGATCGTCGGACGCTGAAGGCTGACCATGAGCCGCGCTGAACGGAAGGCATCATCAGATACATCGCGCACTCGAAGTCAGGCAACACACAGTTGCGATACGGTCGATGAACTGGTCAACAAGGACGAGCGTCTCCTGCTGAAGGTGATTCAGACGATTTCGACGAGCTCAATGTCGAATTCGAGTGGTTTCCCGGCGAGAGGGTGGTTGCCGTCTATTGTGATCGAATCGTCAGTCACCTCAGTGACCGAAACTCTGATGACCTGACCAGCCTCGTTCAGTGACTGCAACTGCATTCCCACCGCGGGCGTGATCTCATCAGGGAGTTTGCTCTTCGGCACATCTTGAATGAGCTTGTCGTTCCGAGGCCCGTAAGCTTCGTCTGGGGGGATTGTGACCGACTTCTTATCACCCACAGACATTCCTTCTACGGCCTTGTCAAAACCGGGTATAACTTGGCCACCCCCTAGAGTGAACTCCAACGGATCGCGTCCCTCAGAACTGTCGAACTGCGTTCCGTCTTCAAGTTTACCATCATAGTGAATGCGAACTGTATCGCCGGATCTTGCTGCGCTCATGTGCTGGCTCCATTGAATTTGGTTGTCGCATCGCGATCAAACGTGCCCACAGAACGGCGAGTGCGGATGGGAGAGACTGATTGACATGGCGTTATGCCAAAGTCTCAAGAGTATTGGCCCGCCCTCATGATACCAGATCGACCACCCGATCACATCACACTGTCCATCCAAGTAGCCATTCGCCACAACATTCCAACACTCAAACCAATTTACATCGGTCGAACGTCGCTCAATTGATGGCTGACCGCTGTCAATTCGACTGTAGGCCTCATGCAGCTATCAGGATGTCAGAAAGTCGTTGTGCTTCAAAGAAAACAAGCAGGGACTAAAGTCGAGCTAGAAGTTCTGATTTCTTGGAAGCAAACTCGTCGTCCGTGAGGAATCCCTTTTCCTTGAGCTCTCCCAGGCGAGCGATCGCGTCCAAGATGCCATGCTCGTCTGCATGCCCTCTCGGAGGAGATGTAGACGTCCCCGTCGTGCTCGTCGAGGCGGAGTTAGGTTGAACGGGAGTCACCTGAACGGGCTGACCATTTCGTGAAGTGACGGGCAAGCTCGAAAGATCAACGTTGCCATACTGGCTGCTGAATGTGATTGAACTGCCGCCCGACTGTTGTTGTGAAAATCCCCCGATCTGATGGTCTAAAGTGTCATAGATCCAAACATCGCTTCCTGTCTTTACAGCTAATCGATGTATGTTGGAGAAATAGGCGTAGCTTGTGTTGTTCTGAGAGCCAGTTGAATTCGGAGTTCCCAGATCTTTGGGCCACCAATGTTCGTCGGGGTTTGGCACAAACAGACTCGATGCTCCCCTTGGAGCACCACTCGCCTGATTCTGCTGACCTGTTCCACCTTGACTCTGCGACTGAAAGCTGCCCGATTGCAATAAGCCAGGTTGATTCGACAGGATGTTCGAAATCTCATTGCATAACGCGTCAACATTTCCTTTCAAGGTGTGATTGAACATATCACCGAGCATCAGCATACCGCCCCGCATCCACTGGCCGGAACCAGCAAATTCAGGATGATTAAACTGGGCCATCGACCCATTCCCGTTAAGTACGGCAAGCATCATGTGAGTCACGGCATCTGGGCTGAAGCCGTACCGCTGTGCGAGATCATTGACAATTCGATCTCCTTCTTGGGTCAATTGGTTCATCATTCGCTTCCCACTAACATTGCTTTCAAAGTTGTTTGCGAGCGATCGTGTTTCCGGCAGTTTTGATTCCGGTTCCCAAATTTGTCACGGGACGTTTGTTTGGTGAAATGCGTTCGTCACTAGCGGAGAAAACGCAGGTGCACCCGAGTCCCAGACTCTCTCGGTGAAAATTATTGTTCAAGGTCGCACAAGGTGCTCAACATCCTTCAACTGTCCACTGAGCATAGCAGGAGTCCCATTTTGTGAGCGTCGAAAACGAGCGTCGAAGCTGTCGAATTCGAGAATTTGAAGTCTGTATCCAAGATTCGAATGTTTTCTCGGGACAATCATTCAGGAATTGTTACAAATGATGATTCTCGTCGAATACTTTTGATTGGTCTGAACCACAAACATCACATAAAGGCGTCTCGATGTGGGTCCATTGTTCATGCTCACTTGAGTTCAATATTGAGGTGGAGACACCATTTCTCCTCATGCTGCGTCCGCGTAGCGGAATGCAACAATGGGTTGCTCGAGAACAGTATGCGTTGGTGCCGAGTGTGCCCGCCGTCGAGTTTACAGATCCGTTTGGGAACCTCTGTCAGCGACTGGTCGGTCCCGCTGGCAACTTTTCCATTCGCACGTCGGCTGATATTCAAGCCGCCGACGCTGCCGACGCATCCCCGGGAGCCCCGTTTGTGCCCGTGCAGAACCTCCCAGAGGAAACTGTACCGTTTCTGTTGCCAAGCCGTTATTGCGAATCGGATCGATTCACCGAAATGGCAGCTTCAGTCGTGGCGGGTTTTGCACCTGGCTACGACCAATGTTCGGCAATCGTCGACTACATTCGCAGCACTATCAAGTACGTTCCGGGGAGCGGACAGCAGATTATTAGCGCGACGGAAGTGAACCAGCGTTCCGAAGCGGTCTGTCGAGACATGGCACACCTCGGAATTGCTCTATGTCGAGCGCTCTCAATTCCGGCTCGGCTCGTCGTTGGTTACTTGGAGACATTGAGGCCCATGGATCTGCACGCTTGGTTCGAGGCATATGTCGGTGGCCGCTGGTATACGTTCGATCCCACACAAGGGGATCTACAGGGTGCACGCGTCGCGATAGCATATGGTCGTGATGCGACGGATGTAGCTGTGTATACGCAATTCGGCACACCAGTTGAATTGATCCAAATGACAGTCGGAGTTGATCGGCTATCATCGCCGCCTGTTTAAAGATTGCCCGACGAATTGAAGTCTTGGGTCCTTCACACCACCGAAGATCGGGAGAAGGAACAAGATTCTAAGATTGCGTCAACCTCCTCAGCTCTTGTTCGACGGCAACTGGCGACAATGAAATGAGCTCTGAGTTTGTCCGGTCTGCTGCACTCTGAAGTAGGTATTGCGACTCAATTATCTTTGGTACTAGAGGCCGT